>NZ_JBBCPK010000060.1:0-28776 GCF_037150775.1 Leclercia sp. M50 | reverse complement strand
CATACACCACTGTACCGATCCGGCTGTGGATCATGGCGCCTGAGCACATGACGCAAGGTTCGAGAGTGACATACAGGGTGGTGTCCAGCAGGCGGTAGTTTTGCAGCACCAGTCCGCCCTGGCGCAGGGCCATAATTTCGGCATGGGCGGTGGGGTCATGGCGACCAATCGGGCGATTCCAGCCCTCGCCGATCACCTGATTATTGTGCACCAGCACGGCACCGACCGGGACTTCGCCTTCATCCCAGGCACGTTGGGCAAGCTGGAGCGCATGGCGCATCCAGTATTCATGATTAAGTTCAGGGTCGGACAACGCAGCATACTCCAGTCTGAAAAGCGGGCGCATTATACACACCCGCTATGCATAATCACAAAATCATTCCAGTTGCTGAAGTTCGCCCAGCGGCGTAACGCGCCAGCGGTGCTGGCAGAAGTAGAGCAGCGGGTTATCCTGTTTGCTGTCGCTGTAGCCGCTGTAGAGCCGCAGCGGAGTGCCGATTTTCTTCTCCAACTGTGCTACCTTCTCATGCCCGAGACAGCGCATGGTCAGCACCCAGCCGCCATAGGCGCGGCCAATCTGGGTGGCGATCAGGTTAACGCGCGGCAGCCAGGGGGTATCAAAGTAGACCTGTTCCACCAGCGACTGCGGCGAGCCGGTGATGAGCCAGATGTCGGCATCGTTGGCGTCCAGGTAGTTTGTCAGCCGATCCTGCACCACCGGAAAGGCGGTGACATGTTTGCGAAACCAGGTGACAAACTCTTTCTCCAGCTGTTTAAGCCGGGCTTCGCTGTGGCCGAAGGTACACCCCCACAGCAACAGGCTCATCGGCCAGCGAGCGGCGCGCCCCTTCACCAGCAACACGCCGCCAATGATTGGCAGCAAGGGCAATACGAGCAGGGCATTCAGGGGCTGTCGGCGCAGTAAATAGCGCATAAAGGTGCCGAACATATCCTGCTGATGCAGCGTTCCGTCCAGGTCAAAAAAGACAACACGACGCTCGTTATTTGCCAAACCTTACTCCTCTGGATCGTTAAACCCTAACAGCCAGGTAAACAGGAACCCGGCGATCACCGCTACCAGATAGCCTAACAGATAGAGCATGACTTTTCCGGTCACGATGGTTAATGCCAGCGGTAATCCGGAAATACCAAAGGTGATGACGGTCGCCACTTTCCAGTAACCGATCAGCGCCCCACCGACCGCGCCACCCAGACAGGCCCCGATAAACGGCTTGCCGAGCGGGAGGGTGACGCCAAAAATCAGCGGCTCGCCGATGCCCAGCAGCCCGACCGGCAGCGCCCCTTTAATTACCTTTTTCAGGCGTGCGTTGCGGGTTTTCATCAGCACCGCGATGGCCGCGCCGATCTGTCCGACTCCGGCCATCGCCAGAATAGGCAGCAGGGCGTTGTAACCGTGCGCCTGCACCAGCTCAACGTGGATCGGCACCAGCCCCTGATGTAAACCGGTCAGCACCAGCGGCAGGAAGGTGCCCGACAGCACCGCCCCCACCAGGAATCCACCGCGATCGATAGCCCAGGAGGCACCGTGGGCAATGGACTCCGAGATCCAGCCTCCCAGCGGCTGCAGGGCGATGATGGCGATACTGCCGGTGATAAGCGTGGTCAGCAGCGGATTGAGGATCAGCTCCAGAGAGCCTGGCAGGACATTACGCAGCTTTTTCTCGAGCCAGCACATCAGCACCACCACCAGCAACACGGCGATCACCCCGCCGCGCCCCGGCTGCAGCGCTTCACCGAACAGGGTGATCTGCGCCAGCTGCGGGCTGGAGAGAATGCCGGCCATCACCCCGCCTAACGCCTGCGAGCCGCCAAACACTTTGGCAGTATTAACCCCCACCAGAATGTTCATGATGGCAAAGACCGCGCTGCCGAAAATGCCGAGGATCCCGAGCAGGTTTGGATAGTGGGTCGCAAAATCCCCGACAATGTCCGGGCGTTTGAGGATATTGATAATGCCGGTGATGAGCCCCGAGGCAATAAAGGCCGGAATGAGCGGAATAAAGACATTTGCCAGCATGCGTAGCGCATCGCTCATCGGGGCTTTATATTTCGCTTTTGCCTGCGCTTTGGTGCGCTCGGCATCATCAATCACCGCCCCGCCCATCAGGGAGCGCATGGCATCCACTACCTGCGCGGCTTTACCCGGCCCGACGATGAGCTGGTGCTGCTCCCCCTGCTTTACGTATCCGCTGACGCCAGGCAGTTTTTTCAGGGTGGCCGGATCGAGCTTGTCGTCATCCTGCACTTCCACCCTCACCCGCGTCATACAGTTTTCCAGACGCCGTATATTTTTTTCTCCGCCGATCCCCGCAAGAATACCGCTGGCGAGCGCTACTGTTTTTTCCATGTACGCCTCTTTAGTTTTCTAATGCCGCACGTAAGAATCCCTGATGCGCGTCAAGCCTGGCGCGCGCCGCAGCGGCATCCAGCCCGCTTAAAATCATCAGAATGGCCGGTTTGACGTCGTACCCGGTCTGTTTCAGCACCTCTTCCGCCTCTTCGCGGGAGCTCCCTGTGGCTTCGACCACCATGCGGCACGCCCGGTCAATGAGCTTCACGTTGGTCGCTTTCATGTCCACCATCAGGTTCTGGTAGACCTTACCGAACTTCACCATTGCCCCGGTGGAGATCATATTCAGCACCAGCTTTTGCGCCGTGCCGGACTTCAGGCGGGTGGAGCCGGTCAGCGCTTCAGGGCCTACCACCGGCGAGATAGCGATCGTCGCCACCTGGGCGATGGGTGAACCTGGATTGCAGGAGATGGCCACGGTAGTGCAGCCGGTCTGGTTCGCATACTCCAGCCCGCCAATGACGTACGGCGTCCGCCCGGAGGCCGCCAGCCCGACCACCAGATCCTGCGCGGTCAGGTTAAGCGCTTTGAGATCGTCTTCACCGAGCTGCTTGCTGTCCTCTGCCCCTTCCACCGCTTTCAGCAGCGCTCCCGGCCCACCGGCGATGAGGCCGATCACCAGGCCATGTGGTACGCCGAAGGTAGGTGGGCACTCTGAAGCATCCAGCACCCCCAGACGCCCGCTGGTGCCCGCTCCCATATAGATAATGCGTCCCCCCGCTTTCAGCGCATCTGCCGCGGCATCCACCGCTTTCGCCACCTCGGGCAATGTTTCTTTCACTGCCTGCGCGACCAGCGTATCCTGTTGGTTGAAGCGATGAACAAGGTCAAGCGTGGAGAGTGCGTCCAGGTCCAGGGTTTGTGGGTTGCGGGATTCTGATACCAGTGAGCCGAGATTCATTTTTTTGTACCTCAAGAATTTTTAATTCATAATAATCGCATTATCATGGAATATAAAATTCATTCAGGCGAGCAGAATTCGCATTTGCTGCAGTCATCACATTTCGCCAGGAGTCCCTATGAACTGTCTAATTCGCATCCGCCAGCGATACGCGGGTTTTGCCCAGAGCGATAAAAAGCTGGCGGATTTTTTACTCTCGCAGCCCGATCGTGCCCGCCATTTAAGCTCTCAGCAGCTTGCCAGCGAGGCGGGCGTGAGCCAGTCAAGCGTGGTGAAATTCGCGCAAAAGATTGGTTTCAAAGGTTTCCCCGCCCTGAAACTGGCACTCAGCGAGGCGCTGGCCAGCAACCCGAATCCGCAATCCATGCCGGTTCATAACCAGATCCGCGGCGACGATCCGATGCGCCTGGTCGGGGAAAAGCTCATCAAAGAGAACGTGGCGGCGATGCATGCCACCCTCGACGTCAACAGCGAAGAGAAGCTGCTGGAGAGCGTGGCCATGCTGCGGGCGGCAAGACGGGTGATCCTAACCGGCATCGGCGCCTCGGGGCTGGTGGCGCGTAACTTCGGCTGGAAGCTGAATAAAATCGGTGTGATTGCCATTGTCGAACAGGACATGCATGCCCTGTTGGCTACCGTACAGGCGATGGAGCCTGACGATCTGCTGTTGGCCCTCTCCTATTCTGGCGAACGCCGCGAGATTAATCTGGCCGCTGATGAAGCGCTGCGCGTGGGGGGCAAAATTCTGGCGATCACCGGCTTTACTCCCAATGCCCTGCAGCAGCGGGCCACGCGCTGTCTGTATACCATTGCCGAAGAGCAGGCCACCCGCAGCGCGGCGATCTCGTCCACCAGCGCGCAGATGATGCTGACCGATCTGCTGTTTATGGCGCTGGTTCAGCAGGATCTGGAGCATGCTCCGGAACGTATTCGCCACAGCGAGGCATTGGTAAAAAAACTGGTTTGAACAGACAATGAGCGTATAATGCCCGCCCTGTTTGTGTTGTTTCTGAGAATTTCCTGATGGCGCTGTTAATCACCAAAAAATGCATCAATTGCGATATGTGCGAACCCGAATGCCCTAACCAGGCAATTTCAATGGGAGCGAGCATTTACGAGATTAACAGCGACCGCTGCACCGAGTGCGTGGGTCATTATGAGACGCCAACCTGCCAGAAGGTGTGCCCGATCCCCAATACTATCCTGAAAGATCCGGCACATCCTGAATCGGAAGAGCAGCTGTGGGACAAGTTCGTTCTGATGCACCACGCCGATAAAATTTAACTTTCGATAATCACCGTGGCGCAGGCGTAATGGCGTTCATCCGCCAGCGTCACATGCATGTGCGCCACGCCCAGCTTTTCTGCCAGATTTAGCGCCTCGCCCCACAGCCTGAGGCGCGGTTTACCCAGCTCATCGTTAAAGACTTCGAACTGATTGAACGCCAGACCGTTGCGGATGCCGGTACCGAAGGCTTTTGCCGCCGCCTCCTTCACCGCAAAACGTTTGGCAAGAAAACGCACCGGTTGCTGGTGCGCTTCCCAGATGGCCCACTCGTTATCGCTGAGCACTCGACGGGCAAGGCGATCGCCGCTGCGGGCAATCACCGCTTCGATGCGGGCGATCTCAACGATATCCGTGCCTAAGCCGAGGATAGCCATTACTTGCGGGCTTCCAGCATCAGACGCTTCATCTCTGACACCGCCTCTTTCAGGCCGCTCATCACCGCGCGCCCGATAATCGCATGGCCGATGTTCAGCTCATGCATCTCCGGGATCGCCGCAATGGCCTTAACGTTATGATAGGTCAGACCGTGACCGGCATTCACCTTCAGACCCAGACCCGCCGCGTAGGTTGCCGCTTTGGCGATGCGATCGAGCTCTTTCGCCTGGGTCGCTTCGTCTTCGGCATCGGCGTAGCAGCCGGTGTGGATCTCAATAAACGGCGCGCCAACGTCGGCGGCGGCTTTGATCTGCGCTTCATCGGCATCGATAAACAGGGATACTAAAATCCCGGCATCGGCCAGACGTTTGCACGCGTCACGCATCTTATCCAGCTGACCGGCCACATCCAGCCCGCCTTCGGTGGTCACTTCCTGGCGCTTTTCCGGCACCAGGCAGCAGAAGTGCGGTTTGGTCTCAACGGCAATCGCCAGCATCTCTTCGGTGACGGCCATCTCCAGATTCATGCGGGTGTCCAGGGTCTGGCGCAGGATGCGCACATCGCGGTCGGTAATATGGCGACGGTCCTCGCGCAGATGCACGGTAATGCCGTCGGCACCCGCCTGCTCGGCGATAAAGGCCGCCTGGACCGGGTCAGGATAGGCGGTTCCGCGCGCATTGCGCAGCGTGGCAATATGGTCAATGTTGACGCCTAACAGTAATTCAGCCATGACAATCCTCGGTTTCTCGTTGTTCATTTACGCTTTGGCATAAACTGCCTGAATAATTCGCGGCTCTTTAAGGGCTTGCCACCAAGATACGGCTTGAGCGCAATACGGGTAAAGCGTTTTGCCGCCCGCAGGGTGCTGGCGTCCGGAAATTCGCGTTCCGCCAGCGCCCGCAGATCCCGCCCGGTGAAGGTGCTGTTGTCGATAACCACGCTGGCGATAAAGCCCTTCTCTTCGCGATAGCGGTAGGTCATGGTGTCCTCTACCGGCTCACCGCTGCCCGCACAGTGCAGAAAATCGACCCCATACCCCAGGTGCCCAAGCAACGCCAGCTCAAAGCGGCGCAGCACAGGCTCGGGCGAGCCGCTCACGCCAGCCAGCGCCTGAAGACAGTGCAGATAATCGAAAAAGAGTTCAGAGAAGCGGGTCTCATGTTCAAGCACGCGCGTAATAAGCTCGTTAACATACAGACCGCTGTAGAGCGTAATACCAGAGAGAGGGAGCGCCAGAGAGACGGCTTCAGCACTGCGCAGGGTTTTCACTTCACCACGTCCGCCAAAGCGCACCAGCAGCGGTGTGAAGGGCTGCAAAGCACCTTTCAGATTAGAACGTTTAGAACGTGCGCCTTTGGCAACAAGGCGCACGCGGCCTGACTCTTCCGTGAAGACGTCCAGCATCAGGCTGGTTTCGCTCCAGGGACGACTGTGAAGGACAAAGGCTCTTTGCCATCCATCCACGTTTTAGTGGCTTATACGTCGTCGCCGTAACCAAGACTGCGCAGTGCGCGCTCGTCATCGGCCCAGCCAGATTTCACTTTCACCCACAGTTCCAGGTGAACCGGCGCTTCGAACATCTCCTGCATATCCTTACGGGCTTCGATACCAATGGTTTTGATTTTGGCACCTTTATTGCCAATCACCATCTTCTTCTGCCCTTCGCGCTCAACGAGGATCAGCCCGTTGATGTCATATCCGCCGCGCTCGTTAGTCTGGAAACGTTCGATTTCAACGGTGACAGAGTACGGAAGTTCCGCGCCAAGGAAACGCATCAGCTTTTCGCGAATGATTTCAGACGCCATAAAGCGCTGAGAACGGTCAGTGATGAACTCTTCCGGGAAGTGATGAATCGCTTCCGGCAGATGCTTGCGCACGATGCCCGCGATGGTGTCGACGTTCAGACCGGTCTCGGCAGAGAGCGGGACGATATCGAGGAAGTTCATCTGGCTACCCAGCCACTGCAGATGCGGCAGCAGATCGGCTTTTTCCTGCACGTTGTCCACTTTGTTGACCGCGAGGATCACCGGCGTTTTACCGTCACGCAGTTTGTTCAGCACCATCTCGTCGTCCGGCGTCCAGCGGGTACCTTCAACAACGAAAATCACCAGCTCAACGTCGCCGATAGAGCTGCTCGCCGCCTTGTTCATCAGACGGTTAATGGCGCGCTTCTCTTCCATATGCAGACCGGGGGTATCGACATAAATCGCCTGATATGCCCCTTCGGTATGGATACCGACAATGCGGTGACGCGTGGTCTGCGCCTTGCGGGAGGTAATAGAGATCTTTTGCCCCAGCAGATTATTCAGCAGGGTTGATTTGCCTACGTTCGGACGTCCAACGATGGCAATAAATCCACAATAACTTTTTTCTTCGCTCATTCCAGCTCCAGCATTTTCAGCGCCTGTTCGGCGGCAGCCTGTTCCGCCTTACGACGGCTTGAACCTGTGCCAACCACCGGTTCACTCAGGCCACTGACCTGGCAATGGATGGTAAACTCCTGATCGTGTGCTTCGCCACGAACCTGCACCACCAGATAAGATGGCAGCGGCAGATGGCGACCCTGCAAATACTCCTGCAAACGGGTTTTTGGATCTTTCTGTTTATCACCCGGGCTGATCTCATCCAGACGCGTCTGATACCAGTTCAGGATCAGCTGCTCCACCGTCTGGATATCGCTGTCGAGGAAAACACCACCGATTAACGCTTCGACCGTATCCGCGAGAATAGATTCACGACGGAAGCCGCCGCTTTTCAGTTCGCCAGGCCCGAGTCGCAGGCATTCACCCAGTTCGAATTCACGGGCAATTTCGGCAAGCGTATTGCCACGTACCAGCGTTGCGCGCATGCGGCTCATATCGCCTTCATCCACACGCGGGAAACGGTGATAAAGCGCATTCGCAATAACAAAACTTAAAATGGAGTCGCCCAGAAATTCGAGTCGCTCATTGTGTTTGCTGCTGGCACTGCGATGGGTTAATGCCTGTTGCAACAACTCCTGATGCTGAAAAGTGTAGCCCAGCTTCCGTTGAAGCCGATTAATTACGATGGGGTTCATGCGATACCAATAGAATAAATGCATCAAAAATGCAGCACACGAAACCGTCCTGAGAAAGCCAACGCGGTTTCGTGTGCCGTGGCACTGAATCAGCGCCAACCTTAAACTTCGGGGGAATATTCTATACGCAACGACAGGGGTTGTCGTTAGTCAGAAGAGATTTATCAGTGAAATAATTCACGTAGCCTCTGGTTAAAGAGGCTACGTGCTCATTTATCAGGAATTAATGGATGCCGCCAATACGATTTAACCGTACGCCGGTTGGCCATTCGCCTTCCTGTTTCTCGAAGCTCATCCAGATGGTGGTGGCTTTACCCACCAGGTTCGCTTCCGGCACAAAGCCCCAGTAACGGCTGTCCGCGCTGTTATCGCGGTTATCACCCATCATGAAGTAGTGTCCCGGTGGCACGATCCAGGTCGCCAGCTGCTGCCCCTTCTGCTGATAGTACATGCCCAGCTGATCCTGCGCGATGGAGACGGTCAGGATACGGTGCGTCACATCGCCCAGGGTCTCTTTACGCTCGTTCAGACGAATACCGTTCTCTTTGGTCTCGCCTTTCGGCAGCTGGAAGAAACCGCTGGTCGCTTCGCCGCCGTTGCGACGGGCAAAGGTCTGCACAAAGTCGCTTGGCTCAACGCCGGAATAGGTCACCGGTAATGCGCTACCGCAAGCGGTGCCGGAACTGCAGCCAGGCTGAACCGTCACCTCTTTGGAAACCGGATTATAGGTTACCTTATCACCCGGTACGCCAACGGTACGTTTGATGTAATCCAGACGCGGATCGTCCGGATATTTGAACACCACGATATCGCCGCGTTTTGGATGGCCGGTTTCGATCAGCGTTTTCTGGTAGATCGGATCTTTAATGCCATAAGCAAACTTCTCGACCAGAATAAAATCACCGATCAGCAGCGTTGGCATCATCGAACCGGATGGGATCTGGAAAGGTTCATAGATAAACGAACGTACCACCAGCACAATGGCCAGCACCGGAAAGACCGAAGCGCCCGTTTCCAGCCAGCCCGGCTTAGGGCTGACTTTCTTCAGGGTATTCGGATCCAACTGGTCGCCCGTGGCAGCCTGCGCGGCGGCCTGACGTTCGCGACGTTTCGGAGCAAAGATAAACTTATCCAGACACCACAACAGCCCCGTCACCAGTGTGGCAATCACCAGGATCAGGGCAAACATGTTCGCCATGCCAACTCCTTAAGGGTTATTTTCCGTCTTTACCAACGTGCAGAATGGCAAGGAACGCTTCCTGCGGCAGCTCAACGTTACCGACCTGCTTCATACGCTTCTTACCTTCTTTCTGCTTCTGGAGCAGCTTCTTCTTACGGCTGACGTCACCGCCATAGCATTTTGCCAGAACGTTTTTACGCAGCTGTTTCACCGTAGAACGGGCGATAATGTGGTTGCCAATCGCCGCCTGAATCGCAATGTCGAACTGCTGGCGTGGGATGAGATCTTTCATCTTCTCTACCAGTTCGCGACCGCGATACGGGGCGTTGTCGTTGTGGGTGATCAGCGCCAGCGCATCGACGCGCTCGCCGTTGATCAGCACGTCCACACGCACCATGTTGGAGGCCTGGAAGCGTTTGAAGTTGTAATCCAGCGACGCATAACCGCGTGAAGTTGACTTCAGACGATCGAAGAAGTCGAGCACCACTTCCGCCATCGGGATTTCATAGGTCAGCGCCACCTGGTTACCGTGGTAAACCATGTTGGTCTGCACACCACGTTTTTCGATACACAGCGTGATGACGTTACCGAGGAACTCCTGCGGCAGCAGCATGTGACATTCGGCGATCGGCTCGCGCAGCTCATGAATATTATTCAGCGGCGGCAGCTTGGATGGACTGTCGACGTAGATAACCTCTTTGGAGGTGGTCTCGACTTCGTACACTACCGTTGGTGCGGTGGTGATCAGATCCAGGTCATATTCACGCTCCAGACGCTCCTGAATGATCTCCATGTGCAGCAGGCCGAGGAAGCCGCAGCGGAAGCCGAAGCCCAGCGCCGTCGAGCTTTCTGGCTCATAGAACAGGGAAGCATCGTTCAGGCTCAGCTTGCCGAGCGCGTCACGGAAGTTCTCATAATCGTCAGAGCTGACCGGGAACAGACCGGCGTAAACCTGCGGTTTCACCTTTTTAAAGCCTGGCAGCGCTTTTTCTGCCGGGTTGCGGGCGCCCGTCAGGGTATCGCCCACTGGCGCGCCGAGGATGTCTTTGATGGCGCAAACCAGCCAGCCTACTTCGCCGCACTTCAGTTCGGTACGGTCGACCTGTTTTGGCGTGAAGATACCCAGACGGTCAGCGTTGTAAACCTGTCCGGTGCTCATCACTTTGATCTTGTCGCCTTTACGCATGGTGCCGTTTTTAATACGCACCAGCGAGACAACGCCGAGATAGTTATCGAACCAGGAGTCGATGATCAGCGCCTGCAGTGGCCCCTCCGGATCGCCTTCCGGCGCCGGGATGTCACGCACCAGACGTTCCAGCACGTCGGTTACACCCACGCCGGTTTTTGCCGAGCAGCGCACGGCGTCGGTCGCGTCGATGCCGACGATATCTTCGATCTCTTCCGCCACGCGCTCAGGGTCAGCGGCTGGCAGGTCGATCTTGTTCAGAACCGGCACCACCTCGAGATCCATTTCCATCGCGGTATAGCAGTTCGCCAGGGTCTGGGCTTCTACGCCCTGCCCCGCATCCACTACCAGCAGCGCGCCCTCACAGGCCGCCAGCGAACGGGAAACTTCATAAGAGAAGTCAACGTGGCCTGGGGTGTCGATAAAGTTAAGTTGGTAGGTTTCACCGTCAGACGCTTTATAGTCGAGCGTAACGCTCTGCGCTTTAATGGTAATACCGCGTTCGCGTTCCAGGTCCATGGAGTCCAGTACCTGGGCTGCCATTTCACGATCAGACAGGCCACCGCAAATCTGGATAATACGGTCAGACAGCGTCGACTTACCGTGGTCAATGTGAGCAATGATCGAAAAGTTACGTATGTTCTTCATATAGTTAAATAATTATGCCTTACGAATTCCTGGAGGCCGCTGTTCTTAGCCTGACGTTTTTCAGTGCGAAAACGCAGCATTCTACACTACATCTCCGTCACCAGGAAATGCTCTTCCAGCAAGCTTAGCGCGAAGATCTGGCGTTTTCTTTTATGAGATGTAAATAAAACAAAGCCCGGTAACATCACCGGGCTTCTGAAGAGAGCGTGTCGACACGCAACTGATCGGGTGGCAATCCGACGCTGAGAATAACGGGCTGCCACGCTTCACGCTCCGCAAGACGGGAGGAAAAGCCGCGAGCCAGTAAAAAACCGCCTACGCCGCCCAGCGCTGCGCCGCACATGGCGGCGAGATCGGTCCCAAACAGTACCTGGAACAGACCGCCAAGGGCAAACAACCCCACCAGCGGGGAGAGATAGACCAGCATCGCCGAGCCAAGCAGGCTACCTTCAGCGATCCCTAACTCGACTTTTTGCCCCTCCACCAGCGGCTCTGCGCTGGGCACGCTGATCGTGTGTGAGGTCTGTGGTCCAAGTTTGTTCAGCACCCGGCTGCCGCAACCGGCGCGGGAGGCGCAGCTGTTGCAGGATGCTTTGACGTCGCAGCTGACCAGCGCGACGCCCTTATGCCATGAAACGACCGTTGCCCACTCTTTGATCATTGTGCAGCCCTGAATTTAATGCTGTCGGCGATACGTTTAGCGGTTTGCGGCGGCAGTTCACCGACAACAGTGATCTCTGCGTTATCCCGTATTGTGGTGCTGACGGTGCGACGCCCGGTACGCAACATCTGATCGGCACTGACCGGTGTTGCCCGGTTAATATTAACCGAGAAACTGAACAAGCCGTCGGAGTAAAGACGGGATTCAACCGGGGTATCGATGGTGGGCAACTGGCGTCGACTGCTGGAGACTTCACTGAAGCCCTGCGGGATCCAGTTGGGCGCCCAGTTAAAGTTGACGTTATCCCCCGCCGGGACGGAGAGCAGTGGCGGCAGGTTCGCTTTTGCCAGATTCTGCATGCTGTTACCGACCTGATCGTCGATGGTGAAAGAGATCACCCGGAACTGCTCCAGCGTCTCACCATCCCGATCCAGCAGATCGACCCGCATTGGCAGCTTGGTCTCTGCATCCATCCAGACAATATAGCTGTAACGTGTTCCGTCTCTGGCGACCACCCGCAGCACCTCGCAGAGCCGATCGGCGATACGGGTACGTCCTACGGAGATAAAGTCGTAGTAAGGGGAGAGCCGTTTAAAATCGGTATAGATGAGCGAAGGCAGCGAATCAACAATGTAGTCGCCATTCAGCGTAAAGGGTTCGAGACCCGGCTCGAAATAGCTGATTTCATTGCCACGCTGCACGACTTCGCGGCGCGGACCATCCATCTGCAAAAGCTGGGCAAGCGGCTGTTTATCAAGACGGGCATGGCGATAGCGTAACGACTCTACACCTTGCTTATTGATACTGATAAAAGACAGCTCGTAGTTGAGTGACTGGCTGGCCTGGTTCATTTGCTGCAACAACGCCCCGGACGATACATCAGCCGAGGCGTTGACAGTGAACAACAGGCTACCCGCCATCAGAGACATGGCGCACCAAAGTTGCTTCATTACTGCGATTGCGTTCCTAAAGTTTGGTTTCCTGGCACTTGCACAGCAGCCTGCTGCGTTTGCGCCTGTTCAAACTGAAGCTGCTCAGAATGCAGACGACGCTGCAATTCATAATCCTGCAACATCGCATTAATACGACGGCGCTGCTCCTGGACCTGCTGCTGCTGACCGGCACCGGCCGAGGCATCAGAAGGAATACCCAGACTTACCGGGCTGGCTTTGCCCATCATCGGCAGTGTATTAAACACTGGCGCTTCTGGTTGCTGGCTCACTTCAGATTGAGTGTTATAGTGCTGGACGCCCACAATAACTGCAAGCGATACGCAAGCAGCCACACCCATTTGAGTCAGTTGACTCGCCCAGGGGCGCACTTTGTTCCAGAAAGGCATCTTCTGCCACAGGTGCGGTGCAGGTTGGGCTTCGGGGATTAGCGGGGTGGCCTGAGAAACAGGTTCGTTCTCTATGGCCGCCATTACGCGAGCTGAGATATCAAAATGGAGGAGATCGCTGGTATCGCCGCGCAGAGTATCGCGAATGAGATGATAACTCTCCCAGGTTTTTTGCATCTCAGGAGAGCGAGAGAGCTCGTTGAGCATCTCACTGTCCAGCGTTTCACCATCCATCAAAGCGGAAAGTTGTTCTTTCTGCATGCCTAATACCTTTTCCAGTATCCCGCTATCGTCAACGCCTGATTAGCGGTTGAACTTTATTATCAATAGCTTCTCGCGCACGAAAGATCCGTGAGCGAACCGTACCGACCGGGCAATCCATGATAGCGGCTATCTCTTCATAGCTCAGGCCATCTAACTCCCGCAACGTAATTGCCATGCGTAAATCTTCCGGGAGCGACTCGATGGTGCGAAAAACTATTTGTCTCAGTTCTTCTGACAACATTAAGTTCTCAGGGTTCGAAATTTCTTTCAACGCACCGCCGCTTTCAAAATTTTCAGCGTCGATAGCATCGACATCGCTTGAAGGCGGACGTCGGCCCTGAGCGACGAGGTAGTTCTTAGCCGTATTGACGGCAATACGGTACAGCCAGGTATAAAAAGCACTATCTCCCCGGAAAGATTCCAGCGCACGATAGGCCTTAATGAAAGACTCTTGTACCACATCAGGAACATCCCCTGACGGTACATAGCGGGACACCAGACTCGCCACCTTATGCTGGTAGCGCACCACCAGTAGGTTAAAGGCTTTCTGATCTCCCTTCTGGACCCGTTCAACCAGAATCTGGTCCGTTAACTGCTCGCTCATCCGAGGTAAAGTCTCCCCAAACCTAAATTCCACGCGTTATCGAAACGCCACTCCAAACACTGCACTGTGAGCAAGCAGTTGCTTTGAGGGTCTTTATTTCAATTAGTTCCGTCACGCCTTTGTTTTTGTTAATCACGTCGCAGACCGTTCATTTTCTATCATTATAAGTCTGATACCGATACGTACCCAGTTTCTGCTAAGAAATGGTCTTTTACCGCTTGCAGGGTAACGCAAGACGGGCTTTATTTCACCACAAAATCTGAAGCTAACGATCTGCTACGCAAAATATTTTCGCCCTTTTAGTCCCTTATCGCTGTCCAGCCTTTGTTTAGTCATTGCAACAACTCTTAAAAAAAACGTGCGATTCATCGCATTCAGGTGCTATGCTGGCCAAACACTGTTTAGTAAATTAAACACACATCATGAACGCAATTTCCGAACTCACCTGTGACGTACTGATTATCGGCAGCGGCGCCGCCGGCCTTTCACTGGCGCTGCGACTCGCCCCACACCAGAAAGTGATTGTCCTCAGCAAAGGTCCTGTTAGCGAAGGTTCTACCTTCTATGCCCAGGGCGGAATTGCTGCGGTGTTTGATGAAACTGACAGTATCGACTCCCATGTCGAAGATACCCTGATTGCTGGTGGCGGTATCGTGGACCGACACGCGGCTGAATTTGTCGCCAGTAATGCCCGCCACTGCGTGCAATGGCTGATCGATCAGGGCGTGCTGTTTGATACCCACGTGCAGGCCAACGGAGAAGAGAGTTACCACCTGACGCGTGAGGGCGGACACAGCCATCGCCGGATCCTGCATGCCGCAGATGCCACTGGTAAAGCAGTCGAAACGACGCTGGTCAGCCAGGCGTTAAGCCATCCCAACATCCGGGTGCTGGAACGCAGCAACGCGGTGGATTTGATCATCTCCGATAAAATTGGTTTGCCGGGCACGCGGCGCGTTGTGGGAGCCTGGGTCTGGAACCGTAATAAAGAGAAGGTGGAAACCTGTCGGGCAAAATCGGTTGTACTGGCAACCGGCGGTGCCTCTAAGGTGTATCAGTACACCACCAACCCGGATATTTCCTCAGGGGACGGTATTGCCATGGCCTGGCGAGCGGGCTGTCGCGTGGCGAATCTGGAATTTAACCAGTTCCACCCCACTGCGCTATTCCACCCGCAGGCACGCAACTTCCTGCTGACCGAAGCGCTACGTGGTGAAGGCGCGCATTTAAAACGCCCGGATGGCACGCGCTTTATGCAGGACTTTGACGAGCGGGGCGAGCTGGCGCCGCGTGATGTCGTGGCCCGCGCTATCGATCATGAGATGAAACGCCTGGGCGTGGACTGCATGTATCTGGATATCAGCCACAAACCCGAAGCCTTTATTCGCCAGCACTTCCCGACCATCTATGAAAAACTGTTGGGGCTCGGCATCGACATCACCAAAGAGCCGATGCCGGTGGTGCCCGCGGCACACTATACCTGCGGCGGCGTGATGGTCGACGATCATGGCCGGACCGACGTTGACGGCCTGTACGCCATCGGCGAGGTGAGCTACACCGGCCTGCATGGCGCGAACCGAATGGCATCAAACTCGCTTCTGGAGTGCCTTGTATACGGCTGGTCAGCGGCGGAAGATATCACGAAGCGCATGCCTTACGCCCGCCAGGTGGAAAACCTGCCGGACTGGGACGAAAGCCGCGTGGAGAACCCGGATGAACTGGTCGTGATCCAGCATAACTGGCACGAGCTGCGCCTCTTTATGTGGGATTACGTCGGCATTGTGCGCACCACCAAACGTCTGGAGCGCGCCCTGCGCCGTATTACCATGCTGCAGCAGGAAATTGACGAGTATTACGCCCATTTCCGCGTATCCAATAATTTGCTGGAACTGCGTAATCTGGTTCAGGTGGCGGAGTTGATTGTGCGCTGCGCAATGATGCGCAAAGAGAGCCGCGGTTTGCACTACACGCTCGACTACCCGGAGCAGCTTGAGCATTCCGGCCCGTCGGTGCTCTCACCGCTGGCTCACATAAATAAATAGAAGGGGTGGGTCAGCGCCGTGTAGTCATCGGAATAACGCTGATCTGGCCCACGTATCACCAGCCTGTCGCTGAAGCACTCTCCCTCTTTCGGCGACAGCGCCAGCAGCACCCGGTGCGGCAGCCTGCCGTCGGTTTCCGCAATATCGGTGCGCAGGCGTAAAAACCAGCCCATCTCCAGCGCGCTGGCAATAAATGCACTGCCTGCGCTCTCCGGTAACACCACGCAGAAAAATCCCTCTTCGGAGATCAACCCGGCGGCGCAGGCTAACAGCGCGCCATGATCGAGCGTGTCGGTATACCGGGCCTGCTCTCGCTGGGGTGTGGCACAGGCTACACCCGGTTCAAAATAGGGAGGATTGCTGACAATCAGGTCATAGCGAGCCGTTTGATCTGGCGCCCAGGCAAGAACATCCGCACAATGGAGAGATACGCGCGAAGCCCAGGGGGATTCCGCTACGTTTTCCGCTGCCTGCTCAGCCGCCTGGGGATCCAGTTCAACCGCGTCAAGCGTGACGGAGTGTTCGGTACGCTGCGCCAGCATCAGGGCTAATAATCCGCTGCCGCTGCCAATGTCGAGGATGCGTTTAACGCCTGCTACCGGTGCCCATGCCCCCAGTAAAATGCCATCAGTGCCGACTTTCATTGCACAGCGATCGTGGGCGACAAAGAACTGCTTAAAAGTAAAACCATCGCGGCGCAGCTGCGCTTTGAGTTGAGACATGTCGGAGCAACCTTCAAAGTGAAACGGGAGTAGCATAGGTGAAAGCGTAACGACGGAAAAGGGATATCCACACAAACAGATGAAGATTGCAGCCGTAACGTCTATAATCAGCGCCCCACACAGAGGTAGAACATGACTGTAACGACTTTTTCCGAACTTGAACTCGATGAAAGCCTTCTGGACGCGCTCCAGGAAAAAGGCTTCACACGCCCGACCGCTATTCAGGAAGCGGCAATTCCGCCTGCACTGGAGGGCCGTGACGTGCTCGGTTCTGCGCCAACCGGCACGGGTAAAACGGCAGCCTATTTACTGCCTGCGTTGCAGCATCTGCTGGATTTTCCGCGTAAGAAATCAGGTCCGCCGCGTATTCTGATCCTCACCCCGACCCGTGAACTGGCGATGCAGGTTGCCGATCATGCCCGTGAGCTGGCGAAGAATACCCACCTGGATATCGCAACCATTACCGGCGGTGTGGCCTATATGAACCACGCCGAAGTATTCAGTGAGAACCAGGATATCGTCGTTGCGACGACCGGGCGTCTGCTGCAATACATCAAAGAAGAGAACTTCGACTGCCGTGCGGTTGAAACCTTAATTCTTGACGAAGCTGACCGTATGCTGGATATGGGCTTTGCGCAGGATATCGAACACATTGCCGGTGAGACCCGCTGGCGTAAGCAGACCATGCTCTTCTCCGCGACGCTGGAAGGCGATGCAATTAAAGATTTTGCTGAGCGTCTTCTGGAGGACCCAGTTGAGGTTTCCGCCACCCCGTCCACCCGCGAGCGCAAGAAGATCCATCAGTGGTACTACCGCGCCGATGATATTCAGCATAAAACCGCGCTGCTGATCCACCTGCTGAAACAGCCTGAAGCCACCCGCTCTATCGTCTTTGTACGGAAACGTGAGCGTGTGCACGAGCTGGCGACCTGGCTGCGTGAAGCGGGTATCAATAACTGCTATCTCGAAGGCGAGATGGTGCAGATTAAACGTAACGAAGCGATCAAACGTCTGACCGATGGCCGCGTGAACGTGCTGGTGGCGACCGACGTTGCTGCGCGCGGTATTGATATTCCTGATGTCAGCCACGTGTTCAACTTCGATCTGCCGCGCACTGCGGATACCTATCTGCACCGCATTGGCCGTACCGGTCGTGCCGGGCGTAAAGGGACAGCCATTTCGCTGGTCGAAGCGCATGACCATCTGCTGCTGCAAAAAATTGGTCGTTACGTTGAAGAGCCGCTGAAGGCCCGCGTGATCGACGAACTGCGTCCGAGCACCCGTGCGCCGAGCGAAAAAATGACGGGCAAACCGTCCAAGAAAGTGCTCGCTAAACGTGCCGAGAAAAAGGCGAAAGAGAAAGAGAAACCGCGCGTGAAGCAACGCCACCGTGATACCAAAAATGTGGGCAAGCGTCGTAAGCCTAGCGGCAGCACGCCGGTGACACAGAAAGAAGAGTAATAAAAAAGCCGGGTTCTAACCCGGCTTTTTTTATCTGTACGCTGGTAACGATTACAGGCTGGCAGTAAAGGTACGGGCAATAACGTCGCGCTGCTGTTCGGCAGTCAATGAGTTAAAGCGTACCGCGTAGCCAGAAACACGGATGGTCAGCTGCGGATATTTTTCCGGATGCTTAACAGCATCTTCCAGCGTTTCACGACGCAGCACGTTAACGTTCAGATGCTGACCGCCTTCAACGCGGACTTCAGGTTTGATTTCCATCGGGATTTCGCGGTATTCGAACTCGCCCAGCGCGTTAACCTGAACAACTTCATCTTCAGCAAAGCCTGCTTTTGCGCATACGCAACGCGCTTCGCCTTTCTCGCTGTCCAGCAGCCAGAATGAGTTCAGCAGGTCGTCGTTTGCAGCTTTAGTAATCTGGATACCAGTAATCATGTGATGTCTCCCTTACACTACAATATTGGGTGTCGCCCGTTCGTCCGGGCAATTGGTAAAACCATTGTTGCTTGAGTGTATATATATCAGTCAAACCCTCGTCATTCCTTGACTTAAATCAACAAAAACCACACCAGTAAAAGGGTGATAAACGGAGATTATTGTTTTATATCAATTTTACCCTCGCAATCGGCTTCAAAATTCCGTGTAAATTTTCAATATTTTTCAGTGCAATGACATTTTTGGCTCGCCAGTTTTGTTCCCTCGTCATATGCAGTTAAGCTAAAGACAGTGAAAATTCGCAGGAGAGCGAGATGACAGCACCTTTAACCTGGCACGACGTACTGGCCGATGAAAAAAAACAGCCTTACTTCGTTAATACTCTGAATACCGTTGCCGCGGAACGTCAGGACGGCATCACCATCTATCCGCCCCAGAAAGATGTGTTCAACGCCTTTCGTTTTACCGAGCTGGCAGATGTCAAAGTGGTTATCCTGGGACAGGATCCCTACCACGGACCGGGTCAGGCACACGGCCTGGCGTTTTCTGTGCGTCCGGGCGTTGCTATCCCCCCTTCCCTGCTGAATATGTATAAGGAGCTGGAAGCCTCCGTGCCGGGGTTTACCCGCCCTTCACATGGCTACCTGGAAAGCTGGGCGCGTCAGGGCGTTCTGTTGCTCAACACCGTGCTGACGGTTCGCGCCGGGCAGGCCCATTCTCATGCCAGCCTCGGGTGGGAGACATTTACCGACAAGGTTATCAGCCTGATTAACCAGCACCGGGAAGGCGTGGTCTTTTTGCTCTGGGGATCGCATGCGCAGAAGAAAGGGTCGATCATTGATACTCAGCGCCATCATGTGCTGAAAGCGCCGCACCCGTCACCGCTGTCAGCCCATCGCGGCTTTTTTGGCTGCAATCATTTTGTGCTGGCGAATGAGTGGCTGGAGAAACAGGGCGAAACGCCAATTGACTGGATGCCGGAGTTACCGGCTGAAAGCGAGTAAGTTGTTGTAGGCCGGGTAAGGCGAAGCCGCCACCCGGCACATTGCCCGGCGGCGCTACGCTTGCCGGGCCTACGAACGACGAACAAAGCGGGATTATGCTTTGTTCTGACGCCACCATTCCGCCAGCAGAACGCCGGTCGCAACGGATACGTTGAGGCTTTCTACATTGCCGGTGCCATCGATAGAGACGCTCAGATCGGCGCTGGAGAGTGCCGCATCGGAGAGACCATCGCGCTCCTGACCCAACACCAGCACCATCTTACGGGGCAGTGTCGCTTTAAACAGCGGCGTGGTGCCTTTGTGGCTGGAGGTGGTCACGATGGCATAGCCCGCCTGACGGAACTGCTCAATCGCTTCCAGCACGCTGTCGCCAGTGATCGGCTGAACGTGCTCCGCGCCGCCTTCCGCCGTACGGATTGCTGCGCCGGATTCCAGCAGAGCCGCATCCTGCAACAGAACGCCTTTCACGCCGAAGTGGGCGCAGCTGCGCATCATGGCGCCGAGGTTGTGCGGGTTACCCACGTCTTCCAGGGCCAGCACGCAATCATCTTCGCCAGCCTGGCTGACCCACTGCTTAACGGTGGTACCGTTACGTTTCTTAATCAGGAAGCAGACGCCACCATGGTGTTCGGTGCCAGACGCTTTGGTGATCTCAGCATCGTCTACCACGTGGTAGGCTTTGCGGTTGGCCGCCATCCAGCGCAGCGCTTCTTTGAAACGCGGCGTGACGCTCTGGATGAACCAGGCGCGCACGATGCAATCAGGACGGCTCTGGAACAGGGCCTGACAGGCGTTTTCGCCATAGACGCGCGTCTCTTCGGCACGCTGACGGCGGATCACTTCCGGATCGATAACCGTTTTACCGGCCATGCTGCCGTGATCGACGGGCGCATTGGACTCGTCGCCCGGCGCGCGGGAGACGGTACGCCACGGTGAGGCGTCGCGGCTAAAATCGTCGCGTTTGAAATCATCACGCTTACGGTCGTCACGTTTGCGGTCATCACCGCGGCTGCTTCTCTCATCGCGGGCGGGGCGACGGCCACCGTCTGCACGAGATGGCCCTGGACGCCCGCCACCTTTTCCGGTACGCGGATTTTGGGTGCGTTTATCAGAGTCATCGTCACTGCGGACATACATCACTTTGACCTTGCCGCTTTTGTTTTTCAGTTCGTCGTTCATGCTTTTCTCCACCAGCGCTGCGCGAAGCGCGCAGATTACCCGATGTCCCGGCGCATAGCCATTACTTCGTATAAAAGCCTGTGACTATTGTTCTCATTGAACAAAACGCATTGTCGTTTCAAACAGGGTCGTTGATAATATGTAACATATTGGAAACATAACCGGCATGTTGCCGATTTGTCCCCCTGCTCTACCTGAGGTTAGTTATGAATACCGTATGTGCCAACTGCCAGGCTCTTAACCGCATTCCGGAAGATCGCATTGATGACGGAGCAAAATGCGGACGCTGCGGTCATGAATTGTTCGATGGTGACGTGATTAATGCTACCGGCGAAACTCTGGATAAACTGCTGAAGGATGATCTGCCGGTTGTTGTCGACTTCTGGGCACCCTGGTGCGGCCCGTGCCGTAACTTTGCGCCGATCTTTGAAGATGTCGCCGAAGAGCGTAGCGGTAAAATGCGTTTTGTGAAAGTGAACACCGAAGCTGAGCGCGAACTGAGCTCCCGCTTCCGCATTCGTAGTATCCCGACCATTATGATTTTCAAGAATGGTGAAGTCGTCGATATGCTCAATGGTGCCGTTCCGAAAGCACCTTTTGATAGCTGGCTGAACGAATCCCTCTGACATTCCGGGGCACGTAACTTGTGCCCCGCCCTCGCCTCTGCGAGAATGGCGTTTTTTCTGCGCTCCTTCCCATGACTGATAACGCCGTACTGCAACTGCGCGCCCAACGCCTGGCGCGTGCGACTCGCCCTTTTCTTGCCCGTGGTAACCGCATTCGTCGCTGTCAGCGCTGTCTGCTGCCGCTCAGGCAGTGTCTCTGCGCGACGCTGGCGCCCAGCCATGCTCAAAGCCGTTTCTGCCTGGTGATGTTCGATACCGAACCGATGAAGCCCAGCAACACCGGACGGCTGATCGCCGATATTCTACCGGATACCGCAGCCTTCCAGTGGTCACGCACTGAGCCACCTCAGGCGCTGCTCGATCTGGTCGCCAGCCCCGACTATCAACCGATGGTAGTGTTTCCGGCCTCCTACGCCGGTGAGACGCGCCAGGTAATTACCGCGCCCTCCGCCGGTAAACCGCCGCTGTTTATCATGCTGGATGGCACCTGGACTGAAGCGCGTAAAATGTTTCGCAAAAGCCCCTATCTGGATGCGCTGCCGGTGATCTCCGTCGATTTGTCGCGCGTCTCGGCTTACCGGCTGCGTGAAGCCCACGCAGAAGGCCAGTATTGTACTGCCGAAGTGGCCATTGCCCTGCTGGATCTGACGGGGGATGTTCAGGCGGCAGGCGCCCTGGGCGATCACTTCTCACGCTTTCGCGAACGTTATCTGGCAGGAAAAACCATTCATAAGGGAAGCATCACAGCGGCGGTGCCGGAAAGCGTTTAAAATCATCAGGTCACTCGCCTTTTCAGGAGATCTGTATGAGCCAGCGCGGGCTAGAAGCCTTACTCCGCCCTAAATCCATTGCCGTGATTGGCGCGTCGATGAAGCCTGAACGCGCCGGTTATCTGATGATGCGTAACCTGCTCGCTGGCGGCTTTAATGGCCCGATACTGCCGGTTACCCCCGCGTATAAGGCGGTGTTGGGTGTCCTTGCCTGGCCGGATGTGGAGAGCCTGCCCTTCATTCCCGATCTCGCGGTGCTCTGCACCCACGCCCGACGTAACATCGCCCTGCTCGACGCGCTGGGGAAGAAGGGCTGCAAAACCTGCATTATTCTCTCTTCGCCCCCTGAACAACAGGCGGAGTTGCTGGCCTGCGCGACGCGCTACCAGATGCGACTGCTGGGGCCAAACAGCCTTGGCCTGCTGGCACCCTGGCAGGGGCTGAATGCCAGTTTCTCTCCCGTTCCGATACGTAAAGGCAAACTGGCCTTTATCTCCCAGTCGGCGGCGGTCTCTAATACCATCCTCGACTGGGCCCAGCAGCGCGAAATGGGCTTTTCCTATTTCATCGCGCTGGGCGACGGTCTGGACATTGACGTTGACGAGCTGCTGGATTTTCTGGCGCGCGATAGCAAAACCAGCGCCATCCTGCTCTATCTTGAGCATCTCAGCGACGCGCGACGCTTCGTCTCAGCAGCCCGTAGCGCTTCACGCAACAAACCGATTCTGGTGATCAAAAGCGGGCGTAGCCCGGCCGCCCAGCGTCTTTTGCATTCTCATTCAGGCATGGATCCGGCATGGGATGCCGCTATCCAGCGTGCCGGCTTGCTGCGTGTTCAGGACACCCACGAACTCTTTTCCGCTGTCGAAACGCTCAGCCATATGCGCCCGCTGCGCGGGGAACGGCTGATGATCATCAGTAACGGGGCCGCACCGGCCGCGCTGGCGCTGGATGAACTGTGGCTGCGTAACGGTAAGCTGGCCACCCTCAGCGAAGAGACAATGCAGCGCCTGCGTGAGGCATTGCCGTCCGGCGTGGAGCCGGGTAATCCACTCGACTTACGCGATGATGCCAGCAGCGAGCACTATCTCATGGCACTCAATATCCTGCTGGACAGCCAGGATTTTGATGCCCTGATGGTCATTCACTCCCCTAGTGCCGTAGCCCCGAGCAGCGAAAGCGCTCGTGCGCTGATTGATATTGTGAAGAAGCATCCGCGCGGAAAGTATGTGTCGCTTCTGACCAACTGGTGCGGTGAATTTTCATCTCAGGAGGCGCGACGTCTGTTCAGCGAGGCTGGCCTCCCCACTTACCGTACCCCGGAAGGCACTATCACCGCTTTTATGCATATGGTGGAGTACCGGCGCAATCAGAAACAGCTGCGGGAGACGCCTGCCCTGCCGGGAAACCTGACCGCCAATACGGGTCATGCTTACGACCTGTTGCAGCGTGCCATTGATGACGGCGCGCGTTCGCTGGATACCCATGAGGTACAGCCGATCCTCACCGCCTATGGCCTGCATACACTGCCCACCTGGATCGCCAGCGACAGCGCGGAAGCGGTGCATATTGCCGAGCAGATCGGTTATCCGGTAGCACTGAAACTGCGTTCGCCAGATATCCCGCATAAATCTGAAGTTCAGGGGGTGATGTTGTATCTGCGTACCGCGGCGGAAGTCCAGCAGGCGGCGGATGCCATTATCGATCGCGTTAAAATGGCCTGGCCCCAGGCGCGGATCCACGGCCTGCTGGTGCAGAGCATGGCTAATCGTGCCGGCGCGCAGGAGCTACGGGTGGTAGTGGAACACGATCCGGTCTTCGGTCCGCTGATTATGCTGGGCGAAGGGGGCGTGGAGTGGCGCCCTGAAGAGCAGGCGGTGGTTGCCCTGCCGCCCCTGAACATGAACCTGGCGCGTTATCTGGTGATTCAGGGGATTAAGAGCAAAAAGATCCGTGGACGCAGTGCCTTAAGACCGCTGGATATCGCCGCCCTGAGCCAGTTCCTGGTGCAGGTATCGAACCTGATTGTCGATAGCCCGGAAATCCAGCGTCTGGATATTCATCCTTTACTGGTATCCGGCAGCGAACTGACGGCGCTGGATGTGACGATGGATGTGGCGGCCTATACCGGCGATCGCGAAAGCCGGCTTGCTATTCGCCCTTACCCCCATCAGCTTGAAGAGTGGGTGGAGATGAAAAATGGCGAACTGTCGCTGTTCCGCCCTATCCTTCCTGAAGATGAACCCCAGCTTCAGCGCTTTATCGCCCAGGTCACAAAAGAAGATTTGTATTACCGCTACTTTAGCGAAATCAACGAATTTACCCACGAAGATTTAGCCAATATGACGCAGATCGACTACGATCGGGAAATGGCTTTCGTTGCTGTCCGACGCACTGAAGAGGGCGATGAAATCCTTGGCGTCACACGTGCCATCTCCGATCCTGATAACGTTGATGCGGAGTTTGCGGTGCTTGTTCGCTCCGATCTGAAAGGTCTTGGGCTGGGAAGACGATTACTCGAAAAACTGATCAGTTATACGCGCGATCACGGACTGATTCGCCTCAATGGCATTACCATGCCTAACAACCGTGGCATGGTCGCCCTGGCGCGAAAGCTGGGCTTTACCGTTGATATCCAGCTTGAAGATGGGATCGTCGGGTTGACTCTGCAGCTTATGCCATCAGGTAAACAAGAGTAAGGTACTGGAAATGTTGACCACTTTAAACGGCACTGGTGGTATGATTGCCCGCTTCTGTTGTCTACATAGTACATATAATCCTTCAATGAACAGAGAAGAAACGCACTGTGATGTTGTCAAAATTTAAGCGTAATAAACATCAACAACACCTTGCTCAACTACCGAAGATTTCTCAGTCAGTTGATGATGTAGAGTTTTTTTATGCTCCCGCCGACTTTCGGGAGACGCTACTGGAAAAAATTGCCAGCGCAACGCATCGTATCTGCATTATCGCGCTTTATCTTGAACAGGATGAGGGCGGCAGCGCCATTTTACGCGCCGTGTACGAAGCCAAACGCCAGCGCCCTGAGCTGGATGTCCGTATCCTGGTCGACTGGCATCGCGCCCAGCGCGGTCGTATTGGCGCCGCTGCGTCCAACACCAATGCCGACTGGTATTGCCGCATGGCGCAGGAAAACCCCGGCGTAGATGTCCCCGTTTATGGTGTTCCTGTTAACACTCGCGAAGCTCTGGGCGTTCTCCATTTCAAAGGCTTTATCATTGATGACAGCGTGCTCTATAGCGGCGCGAGTCTTAACGATGTCTATCTGCATCAACTGGATAAATACCGTTACGATCGTTATCACCTGGTGCGTAATGCCCGCATGGCTGACGTCATGTTTGAGTGGGTGGACCACCATCTGGTGCATGGCCGCGGCGTGAATCGGCTTGACGATCCGCAGCGACCAAAAAGCCCGGAGATCAAAAATGAGATCCGCCTTTTCCGTCAGGAACTGCGCGATGCCATGTTCCATTTCCAGGGCGATGCCGATAATGAACAGCTTGCAGTGACCCCACTGGTTGGGCTGGGTAAATCCAGCCTGCTCAACAAGACCATCTTCCATCTGATGCCGTGTACAGAACATAAGCTGACCATCTGTACACCGTACTTCAATCTGCCGGCGGTGCTGGTGCGTAACATCATTCAGCTGTTACGCGACGGTAAAAAGGTGGAAATTATCGTTGGCGATAAAACCGCGAACGATTTCTTCATTCCTGAAGATCAGCCGTTTAAGATCATCGGCGCCCTGCCTTATCTCTATGAGATCAACCTGCGCCGCTTCCTGAGTCGCCTGCAGTACTATGTGAATACCGATCAGCTGGTTGTGCGTCTGTGGAAAGATGAAGACAACAGCTATCACCTGAAAGGCATGTGGGTTGATGATGAATGGATGCTGCTGACGGGCAATAACCTCAATCCACGCGCGTGGCGACTGGACCTTGAAAATGCGATTTTGATCCACGATCCCCGCCAGGAGCTGGCTGCTCCGCGCGACCGTGAACTGGATCTGATCCGCACGCACACCACTGTAGTGAACCATTACCGCGATCTGCAAAGTATCGCTGACTATCCGGTGAAAGTGCGTAAGCTAATTCGCCGTTTACGTCGCATCCGAATCGACCGGTTGATTAGCCGCATCCTGTAATCTTCAGCCCTGTCATTGACGGGGCTTTTTTATGGAGGTCGTTGTGCGTTATTTGCTGTTAATGGGCTGCCTGGTTTTGGGCGGATGCAGCCATATGGCTCAGGATAGCTGGTCGGGTCAGGATAAGGCGCAACACTTTTTAGCCTCGGCGATGCTCTCGGCTGCGGGTAATGAATACGCACAGCGCCAGGGCTACAGCCGCGACCGCAGCGCTGCATACGGCCTGATGTTTTCGGTCAGTCTGGGGGCATCGAAAGAGCTCTGGGACAGCCGCCCGGCAGGGAGCGGCTGGAGCTGGAAAGATTTTGCCTGGGACATAGCCGGTGCGACTACCGGCTATGCCGTCTGGCAGATGGCGGATCATTAAAGACGCACGCCTTTCCCTTTGCGGTGCAGCATTAAAGAAACCATAAATGCCAGCGCCCCCATCAGCGTGACGTACCAGAAAAAGATAGCCTCACTCCCCACCGATTTTAATGACAGGGCTACATATTCCGCTGAGCCGCCAAACAGCGCGTTAGCCACCGCATAAGATAACCCAACGCCCAGTGCACGCACCTGAGCCGGAAACATCTCTGCCTTAAGAATGCCGCTGATCGAGGTGTAAAAACTGGCAATGACCAATGCGACCATCACCAGTGCAAAAGCGGCATAAGGAGATGTGACATGCTGGAGTGCAGTGAGAATGGGCACAGTACATATTGCCGACAACCCGCCGAAAATCAGCATTGAGCTACGACGACCGATTCTATCCGACAGCGCACCGATAATGGGCTGGATGAGCATAAAGACAAAGAGCGCCACCGTCATGACCATGCTCGCCACGTTAGCGTGCATACCCGTTGTATTAACCAGATACTTCTGCATATAGGTAGTGAAGGTATAGAAGGTGAGCGAACCGCCAGCCGTAAAGCCGAGCACCATTAAAAAGGCCTTCCGGTTACGCCACAAGCCCTTAAAAGAACCTGCCTCTTTTAACGTCCTTACCTCTTTACGCGACGTTTCGTCCAGCTGACGGCGCAGCCACAGCGCCACAATGGCAAGGAGGGCGCCAAGCGCAAAAGGAATACGCCATCCCCAGGCACGGAGATCTTCATCACTCAGAACCTGTTGCAGGATCACGACGGCCAGAATAGCCAGGAGCTGTCCCCCTATCAGGGTGACGTACTGAAATGAGGCATAAAAGCCTTTACGCCCTTCCACGGCAACTTCACTCATATATGTCGCGCTTGTGCCATATTCCCCCCCAACGGAAAGTCCCTGGAACAAACGCGCCAACAGCAGTAAGGCTGGAGCCCAAGTGCCGATAGTGTCATAGCCCGGAAGGCAGGCGATAACCAGGGAGCCGAAACACATCATGCAGACGGAGATCAGCATGGACGTTTTTCGCCCCTTTCGATCGGCAATACGCCCAAAGAGCCAGCCGCCGATTGGACGCATCAAAAAGCCTGCGGCGAAAACGCCTGCAGTTTGCAGAAGCTGGGTAGTGGTGTTGCCGGATGGGAAGAAGATATGGGCAAAATAGAGCGAGCAAAACGAGTAAACGTAAAAGTCGAACCATTCAACCAGATTGCCTGAAGATGCGCCGACGATTGCCCAAATCCTGCGGCGAGTATCGTCCTCTGCCAGTTTTTTACTATCCGTATCTGTACTTGCTACGGTTTCTGTCATTTTAAATCCCCTGTCTTACAATGCGGGCCAAAGCACCCACTCCAGTAAAACCAGATTTAAAATTTAACGTTAGGTAAAATAATTGTTTCTATTATGTTTCATTTAATTTTGTTATCTCCGTCACAAAATGCGTCCTGGCACGGATAACATCATCAGCCCCACTTTTTTTGATGCGCTTGTTTTCTCTGTAAATAATCCTCATCGGCGCGAATTTTGTCCCACCATCCTTTGAATACTTTTGCGGCTTCGGCTTTAACGGGATCGTGATCCAGTGGACGAACATTGCGTTCATCATCGTACTTTTTTCCGCCTTTGTGGTTGGCGTAGCGTCTGGCGCGGGTATATCCCATCTGGATAAATTTTCTGGCCATATCCATGCCCACAAAATCGTCTTGCTGACGGTATTGCTCAAAGAGTGCATATATTTCCTGCGCAGATTTTGTCGCAACCTCAGCATTTTTGTATCGCCAGTAGGGCAGAATTTCGCTTTTGTAAGGTTCAACCAGCAGAACGCCTTGTTCTCCCCGCCCTACCTGGTAAAGCTCAGGATGGTCGCGAAAGTTTATGTTGGCGAAATCTTGTTGGTAGTTAAAGGGGGGGTTCGGCAAAATAACCTCGCTGACGATGCGTATCTTGTTATTTTAGCCAGAGATTGTTGATTGTGCCCGCCAGGGTGGAAAAGCAAAAAACCCCGCACCATAAGGTACGGGGTTTCTTAATTTGATGCCTGGCAGTTCCCTACTCTCGCATGGGGAGACCCCACACTACCATCGGCGCTACGGCGTTTCACTTCTGAGTTCGGCATGGGGTCAGGTGGGACCACCGCG
>NZ_JBBCPK010000059.1:0-28815 GCF_037150775.1 Leclercia sp. M50 | reverse complement strand
TGCAACCGGAAGAGGGGAGCAGCATCCCCGGTATTCGCCGCTGGCCTGCGGAGTACATGCCGGGCATTTTTAATGCTCAGCTTGTGGACCAGGTGCTGGATATTCACCAGCGCGAGGCGGAAAATACCATGCGTGAACTGGCCGTGCGCGAAGGTGTCTTTTGCGGCGTCAGTTCAGGCGGCGCGGTAGCGGGCGCCCTGCGCATTGCACAGGCGGTGCCGGGCGCGGTGGTGGTGGCGATCATCTGCGATCGCGGCGATCGCTATCTCTCTACCGGCGTGTTTGGTGAGGAGAGCTATGCGCAGGGCGCAGGGATCTAAAGGCGATGGAGATGATTTTATTCCGGGATAAAACCCGGGCGCAGCAGAGCGATATTGTGGCGGTTCAGTCACAGGTGGTGTACGGCAGCGTGGGTAACAGCATTGCGGTGCCTAATATTCGCCAGCACCGCCTCAACGTGACGGCGATACCGACCGTGCTGTTCAGTAATACCCCCCACTACGACACCTTTTACGGTGGGGTGATCCCCGACGAATGGTTCAGCGGCTACCTGCAGGCGCTGGAAGAGCGGGACATTTTGCGGGAGCTGAAAGCGGTCACCACCGGCTACATGGGCAGCGCCAGCCAGATTATCCTGCTGGCGAACTGGCTGCGCACGATTAAGGCGCAGCATCCGGATCTCTTTATCCTGGTGGACCCGGTCATTGGCGATACCGATAGCGGAACCTACGTTAAACCCGAAATCCCGGAAGCCTACCGTCAGCATCTGCTGCCGCTGGCGCAGGGGATTACGCCCAATGTCTACGAGCTGGAAGTGCTCAGTGGCAAATCGTGTCGGGATAACGCCAGCGCCATTGCCGCGGCAAAAGGGCTACTTTCTGATACGCTGCAGTGGGTAGCGATTACCAGCGCCCCCGTGGCTGGTGACGCTGACGCTATTCATGTGGTGTTGGTATCCCATGACGAGGTGACAATCAGTACCCATCCCCGCGTCAACGTCGATCTTAAAGGTACTGGCGATCTCTTCTGTTCAGAGCTTGTCAGCGCGCTGGTGCAGAATGAGAGCGTGGCGGCGGCCATAAGCCGTGCAGGGGAGAGGGTGACGCAGGTCATGCAGTATACTCAGGAAAAAGGGTACGACGAGCTGGTTTTACCCCTCTGACAAACAAAAATGGCGCCCGAAGGCGCCATTTTTCTGTGCGGCAAAAATTACTTTTTGATGCGGATAACCGGGGTTTCACCCACGGTGACGCTGCCGGACAGTTTAATCAGCTCTTTGATTTCGTCCATGTTGGAGATAACAACCGGCGTCAGGGTAGACTTGGCTTTCTCTTCCAGCAGTGGCAGATCGAATTCAATCACCGGATCGCCAACTTTAACGCGCTGGCCTTCTTCAGCGATACGCTTGAAGCCTTCGCCTTTCAGTTCAACAGTGTCGATACCGAAGTGAACGAACAGCTCAATACCGCTATCGGATTCGATAGAGAATGCATGGTTGGTTTCAAAAATCTTACCAATCGTGCCGTCAACCGGTGCAACCATTTTGTTACCGGTTGGTTTGATAGCAATGCCATCACCAACGATTTTCTCAGCAAATACGACATCTGGCACGTCTTCGATGTTGACGATCTCACCAGACAGCGGAGCAACAATCTCAATAGTTCCGGTGTCGTTATTGCCTTTGTCACCGAATAGTTTACTAAATAAACCCATTAGACTTCTCTCCTAAGCAGTAATTTGGGCCGCATCTCGTGGATTAGCAGATTGTTTTTTCTTCAATGAACTTGTTAACCAGCGTCATTAACTCGTCCGTTGTCGGTTGAGCAAGAGCCTGCTCTGCTAACACCTTCGCATCTTCGAAGTTCGTGTTACGGATAATCTTCTTGATACGCGGGATGGAAATGGCGCTCATAGAGAATTCGTCCAGACCCATACCCAGCAACAGAAGTGTAGCACGTTCATCGCCTGCAAGCTCACCACACATGCCTGTCCACTTACCTTCTGCATGAGAAGCATCAATAACTTGCTTAATCAAGTTCAGTACGGACGGGGACATTGGCTGGTAAAGATGTGAAATCATATCATTACCACGGTCAACTGCCAGGGTGTACTGGGTTAAATCGTTGGTACCAATACTAAAGAAGTCCACTTCTTTGGCTAAATGACGGGCAATCGTCGCGGCAGCAGGGGTTTCTACCATCACGCCAACTTCGATAGCTTCGTCGAATGCTTTACCTTCGTCGCGCAGTTCCTGTTTGAAGATTTCGATCTCTTTCTTCAGTGAACGCACCTCTTCAACAGAGATGATCATCGGGAACATGATGCGCAGTTTACCGAAAGCGGAGGCGCGCAGAATAGCGCGGACCTGGTCGCGCAGGATCTCTTTACGATCCATTGCGATACGCACGGCACGCCAGCCCAGGAACGGGTTCTCTTCTTTCGGGAAGTTCATGTACGGCAGCTCTTTGTCGCCGCCGATGTCCATGGTACGGACGATAACGGCCTGGGAGCCACAGGCTTCAGCAACCGCTTTATAGGCAGCGAACTGCTCTTCTTCGGTTGGCAGGGCGTCACGGTCCATGAACAGGAATTCAGTACGATAGAGACCGACACCTTCCGCGCCGTTGCGCTCAGCGCCATCGACGTCGCGTACGGTACCGATGTTTGCGCACACTTCTACCTGATGACCATCCAGCGTAATAGCAGGCAGATCTTTCAGCTTAGCGAGTTCCGCTTTTTCAGTCGCAACCTGCTCCTGAACGGTACGCAGTTTTTCGATCTCTTCGTTAGTTGGGTTGACGTAAACCACGTTGTTTACGGCATCCAGAATCAGATAATCGTCGTTTTTCACCTGTGCGGTCACGCTACCGGTACCCACGATGGCTGGCAGCTCCAGAGAACGCGCCATGATAGAGGTGTGGGAGGTACGGCCACCCGCGTCGGTGATGAAACCCAGCACCTTGTTCAGGTTCAGCTGTGCGGTTTCTGACGGGGTCAGGTCGGCAGCAACCAGGATAACTTCATCCTGAATCGCGCTCAGATCGATAATGGCAAGGCCAAGGATGTTGCGCAGCAGGCGCTTACCGATATCACGCACGTCAGCCGCGCGTTCTTTCAGGTATTCATCGTCCAGCTCTTCCAGGGCAGATGCCTGACCTTCGATAACTTCATGCGCAGCGGCATCCGCTGTCATGCCTTTATCTTTAATCAGGGCTATGATTTCCTGCTCAAGCTCCTCATCTTCGAGCAACATGATGTGCCCTTCGAAGATGGCTTCTTTTTCTTCACCGAAAGTTTCGCCAGCTTTAGTTTTGATCGCTTCCAGTTGCGCAGATGCTTTTGCACGGCCACTCAGAAAACGTTCAACTTCCTGATTTACCTTATCAGCAGAAATTTTTTTCCGGTCGATGACGATCTCGTCTTCTTTCAACAGAAGTGCTTTGCCGAAAGCGATACCCGGGGATGCTAAAATGCCTGAAATCATAACCCTACCTTACTTGTGACTGATATTTAAAAGAACCCGGATACTTACTCGAGCTCAGCCATCAGTTTAACCAGATGCTCAACTGCTTTCTGCTCGTCTTCGCCTTCCGCGGAGATGGTCACAACGGTGCCCTGAGTCAGACCCAGAGTCTGCAGTTTGAACAGGCTTTTTGCGCTTGCGCTTTTGCCGTTGGAAGTCACAGTGATCTCAGAAGTGAAGCCTTTTGCTTCTTTAACAAACTGAGCAGCAGGGCGGGTGTGCAGACCGTTCGGAGCGGTAATGGTAACTTCTTGCTGGAACATTGTATTTCCCCAACTTATTGGTTTAGTGTTGTGGAACTAAAGTCTAGCCTGGCGGCAGGACTTTAGCCTGTATTGTTAGCACCGGCTTAACGGCACGAGGCACAAATGTGTCAAACGTATTCCGGCACTGGCATGTCAGGCTGCTGACGTCTCGCTCGACATTAAACATTATGCCGCGAAAGCAAGACTTGAACCAAATCATAAAATCGATTCAGCAGCGCGAATTCCTGGATCGATTAATTTCGTGCTTCAAAATAATTGTCAGCTTAAATACCAGAGCCAACGGGGTTGAGCAATGCCGGAAGAGATAAAAGTTTGAAGCAGGCCACAAAAAAGCACCCAGTTGGGTGCTTTTTTACGCGATATTTACATTCTGGCACTACTGTTGCAGTTCTTTCTCAGTGAAGAGATCGGCAAACAGGGCAGTACTTAAATAACGCTCACCCGACGATGGAAGAATAACCACGATGTTCTTATTGGTAAAGGTTTCATCCTCGAGTAATTTCAACGCGGCGGCTACGGCAGCACCGGAGGAGATACCCGCCAGAATACCCTCTTCTTCCATCAGGCGGCGCGCGGTAGAAATGGCTTCATCGTTGGTGATAGCCACAACTTTATCAATCAGTTTCAGATCCAGGTTGCCCGGAATAAAGCCCGCGCCGATACCCTGAATCTTATGCGGGCCCGGCTTCAGTTCTTCTCCGGCCAGCGCCTGGGCAATGACTGGAGAGTCGGTTGGCTCAACGGCAACGGTAATAAGGTCTTTTTTACCTTTTGTACCTTTAATATAACGGCTCACGCCCGTCAGCGTACCGCCGGTACCCACACCAGAGATAAAGACATCAACCTGACCGTCGGTATCTTCCCAGATCTCCGGACCGGTGGTCTTCTCGTGGATTTCCGGGTTAGCCGGGTTGCTGAACTGCTGCAGCAGCAGATATTTAGCCGGATCGCTGGCCACGATTTCTTCTGCTTTCTGAATAGCGCCTTTCATGCCTTTTGCGCCTTCGGTTAAGACCAGATTTGCGCCTAGGGCCTTCAGCAGTTTACGACGCTCAATACTCATGGTTTCTGGCATGGTCAGCGTCAACTTATAACCGCGCGCGGCGGCAACGTAGGCCAGCGCGATACCGGTGTTACCGCTGGTTGGTTCAACCAGCTCAACGCCCGGTTTCAGTACGCCACGCTTTTCCGCATCCCAAATCATGTTGGCACCGATACGGCATTTTACGCTGAAGCTTGGGTTACGAGATTCTACCTTCGCCAGGATGCGTCCATTACCGATACGGTTCAGTCGAACCAGGGGCGTGTGACCGATAGTCAGCGAGTTATCTTCAAAAATCTTACTCATGGCCTGTCCTTAACTGTTTGAAATTGGGATACCGTCCCAGCATACCTGTTGCATAGGTAGGGGGAAGTAAGGAAATCGCATATCTATATGCTGCATAGAAATAATGGGGATCAGTATGGAATAAGGGGCGGCATAAGCCACCCCTCTTTTTAACTTATTTCCACAAAGCGTGTTTGTCGCGATAACAATCTACCCACATCGCCGTCGCGCCGCACACCGCTACCGGCATGATGAAAAGGTTAAGGAACGGAATCATGGTGAACAGGCTGGTCAGCGCGCCAAACTGCATATTGGCCATCTTACGGCTGCGCAGGGCGGTGCGCATCTCTTTGAAGGGCACCTTATGGTTATCAAAGGGATAGTCGCAATACTGGATGGCCAGCATCCACGCACTGAACAGGAACCAGAGTACCGGCGCTACGGTTTGTCCGATGCCGGGAATAAAATAGAGGAGCAGCAGCACGATGGCGCGGGGCAGATACCATGCCAGCTTTTGCCATTCGCGTTTCATAATGCGCGGCAGATCTTTCATGATCCCCAGCACGCCGGTGTCCGGCGGCGTGGCGCCCGTCAGCCGCGCTTCCAGCTGTTCGGCGAGCAGACCGTTAAAGGGCGCGGCGATCCAGTTGGCGAGCGTCGAGAAAAAGTAGCCAAACACCAGCAGCACCGAAACGATCGCAATCGGCCATAGTAGATAGCTCAGCCATTGCAGCCAGTCGGGGACATGGCTCATGAGCGCCGGGATCCAGCTGTCCAGACGGGTAAAGAGCCACCAGAAGGCGCCCCCCATCAGCAGAACGTTGATCAGCAGAGGCAGGATCACAAAGCGTCTGATGCCGGGCAGGGAAACCAGTTTCCAGCCCTGCGAAAAGTACCAGACGCCGCTGCGTGAAGGGGAAGATGTCGATGAAACCATAACCAGGTTGAGCTCCTTTTATCACAACCAGTGAAATTGCCTGCCTATATTAGCCAGTTGCGGCACGTTGACCAGTTCGGAAATGTTCGAAAAAACAGCAAAAAGCACGATTTAACTCATCTTTATGCTGCGAATGCTCTGCACGCACTTGCACTTGACGTAATCGGCAAATACTCTTAGTGAGTAAATGTTTGCCGTGGTGGCAAGGTGTTAGAACAACAGAGAATATAATGATGCAGGATTTGCGTCTGATATTAATCATTGTTGGCGCGATCGCCATAATCGCTTTACTGGTACATGGTTTCTGGACCAGCCGTAAAGAGCGCTCTTCTATGTTTCGCGATCGCCCACTGAAGCGCATGAAGTCTACCCGTGACGACGATAGCGATGAGGATATCGACGACATGGAAGATGAGGGTGTGGGTGAAGTACGCGTTCATCGGGCCAATACTGCGCCCGGCGCAGGCCATGGGGAGCATGAAGCGCCTCGTCAGCCTCCGCAGCATCAGTACCAGCCGCCTTACGCATCTGCACAGCCACGTCCCGCTGCGCCGCAACCCGTGGCCGAACCGGTACGCCAGCCGCAGCCGCAGCAGCATGAACCTGTGCGACAGCAGCCCGTGCCGCAGCAGCATGAACCTGTGCGTCAGCAGCCGGTGCCGCAGCCGCAATATGCCGCGCAGCCTGAACCACAGCCGCAGCCACAACCTGTCGTACAGCAGGCGCCGCAGCCTGTTGCGCCAGCGCCGCAACCAGCCCCTGCGCCAGCACCGGTTTCAGAGCCGGAGCCGGTTGTCGAGGCCGCGCCAGTGGCTGAAAAACCACAGCGTAAAGAGACGGTGATTGTCATGAGCGTTGCGGCTCACCAGGGCACCACCCTGAATGGCGATGTGCTGCTTAACAGCATTCATCAGGCGGGCTTTAAATTTGGCGATATGAATATCTTCCATCGCCACCTCAGCCCTGACGGCAGCGGCCCTTCGCTGTTCAGCCTGGCGAATATGGTTAATCCGGGAACCTTCGATCCGGAGATGACCGGCGATTTCACGACGCCGGGCATTACCATCTTTATGCAGGTGCCCTCGTATGGCGATGAACTGCAAAACTTTAAGCTGATGCTGCAGTCCGCTCAGCATATTGCCGATGAAGTGGGCGGTATGGTGCTCGACGATCAGCGTCGAATGATGACGCCGCAGAAACTGCGCGAATATCAGGACCGCATCCGCGAAGTGAAAGAAGCTAACGCGTAAACATTCGCGTTTGTTTCACAACTCCTCAACCCCCGCCTGTCGGGGGTTTTTCTCATTAATGGTGCGACATGGACTCAATCGAACAACAACTCACCGAACTGCGAACCACGCTTCGCCACCATGAATATCTCTATCATGTGATGGATGCGCCGGAAGTGCCGGACGCGGAGTATGACCGTCTGATGCGTGAGCTGCGCGAGCTTGAAGCGCAGCACCCCGAGTTAATCACACCGGACTCGCCAACTCAGCGCGTCGGGGCGGCACCGCTGGCCTTTTTCAGCCAGGTACGTCATGAAGTGCCGATGCTGTCGCTGGATAACGTCTTTGATGAAGAGAGCTTCCTCGCCTTCAACAAACGCGTCCAGGATCGCCTAAAACATACCGATGCCCTGAGCTGGTGCTGCGAGCTAAAGCTGGATGGTCTGGCCGTCAGCATTCTGTACGAAAATGGGGTGATGATCCGCGCGGCCACCCGCGGCGATGGCACCACCGGCGAGGACATTACCGCCAATGTGCGTACCATCCGCGCGATTCCGCTCAAATTACATGGCGAGAACATTCCGGCACGTCTCGAAGTGCGCGGCGAAGTTTTCCTGCCCCAGGCGGGATTTGAAAAAATTAACGAAGAGGCGCGTCGTACCGGCGGCAAAATCTTCGCCAACCCCCGCAATGCCGCCGCCGGATCGCTGCGCCAGCTCGACCCGCGCATTACCGCGAAGCGCCCGCTAACGTTCTTCTGCTATGGGGTCGGCATCCTGGAAGGGGGAGAGTTGCCTGATACCCATCTGGGCCGTTTGCTGCAGTTTAAAGCCTGGGGGCTGCCGGTCAGCAACCGGGTGCAGCTGTGCGACTCGCCGGAGGCCGTGCTGGCGTTTTATCGTCAGGTCGAAGCCGATCGTCCGACGCTGGGCTTCGATATCGACGGGGTGGTGATCAAAGTCAACTCCCTCGCGCTGCAGGAACAGCTTGGCTTTGTCGCCCGTGCGCCGCGCTGGGCGGTAGCCTTTAAGTTCCCGGCGCAGGAGCAGATGACCTTTGTGCGCGACGTTGAGTTCCAGGTGGGCCGTACCGGGGCGATAACGCCGGTGGCGCGTCTGGAGCCGGTTCAGGTGGCCGGGGTACTGGTCAGCAATGCAACCCTGCACAACGCCGATGAGATCGACCGGCTGGGGCTGCGAATTGGCGATAAAGTGGTGATCCGCCGTGCCGGGGATGTGATCCCGCAGGTGGTGAACGTAGTGGAATCAGAGCGTCCTGACGATACGCGCCCCGTTGAGTTCCCGACCCACTGTCCGGTGTGCGGGTCCGACGTTGAGCGCGTCGAAGGAGAGGCCGTAGCCCGCTGTACCGGCGGTTTAGTCTGCGGTGCCCAGCGCAAAGAGTCCCTGAAACATTTCGTCTCCCGCCGGGCGATGGATGTTGACGGTATGGGCGACAAAATCATCGACCAACTGGTAGAGAAAGAGTATGTCCATACGCCAGCCGATCTGTTCCGCCTGACGCCCGGTAAGCTGACCGGGCTGGATCGCATGGGGCCTAAATCTGCCCAGAATGTGGCCGACGCGCTGGAAAAGGCCAAAGAGACCACCTTTGCCCGTTTCCTCTACGCACTGGGGATCCGTGAAGTGGGCGAGGCGACGGCGGCGGGGCTGGCGGGCTATTTCGGTACGCTGGAGGCGCTGGAAAAGGCGACGATCGACGAACTGCAAAAGGTGCCGGATGTTGGCATCGTGGTTGCTACCCACGTCTTTAACTTCTTCTCGGAAGAGAGCAACCGCGACGTTATCGGCCAGCTGCTTAACGAGGGGATCCGCTGGCCTGCGCCGGTGGCGATCAACGCCGACGAGATCGACAGCCCGTTTGCCGGCAAAACCGTGGTGCTGACCGGCAGCCTGAGCCAGCTTTCACGCGATGATGCTAAAGCGCGTCTGACGGCGCTGGGGGCGAAGGTGGCCGGCAGCGTGTCGAAGAAAACCGACCTGGTGATTGCCGGTGAAGCGGCGGGCTCTAAACTTGCCAAAGCGCAGGAGCTGGGCATTACGGTCATCGACGAAGCCGAAATGCTGCGTCTGTTGGGAGAGTAACGTGGATAAAGCGCAGCTTATTGAGATTGCCAACACCGAAATGCCGTTCGGCAAGTATAAAGGCCGTCGGCTGATTGACTTGCCGGAAGAGTATTTGCTGTGGTTTGCCCGTAAGGATGAATTTCCTGCCGGGCGTCTGGGTGAGCTGATGGCCTTAACGTTGCTGATTAAAACCGAAGGGCTGACCCAGCTGGTTCAGCCCCTGAGACATCCTTAAACTTTTGCCGCGCGGGCCTGCTCCCGGGCCTGCAACTCATCGGTCTGGCGACGGTAGCGACGCGCCAGCACCGCACAGATCATCAGCTGCAGCTGGTGGAAGATCATCAGCGGCAGCACCATCATCCCAACCACCGAGGCTGGAAACAGTATATTGGCCATCGGGATGCCGTTAGCCAGGCTCTTTTTCGAGCCACAGAAGACAATGGTGATTTCGTCAGCTTTGTTAAACCCAAAGCGGCGGGCGGCAAAGACGTTGATGGCAATGATAATCGCCAGTAGCACCAGGCTGACCACCACGATAAACAGCAGCGATCCGACTCCAACCTTATGCCAGATACCATGCACCACGGCTTCGCTGAACGCAGAATAGACCACCAGCAAAATCGATGACTGATCGGTTTTGGCGATCCACTTCTTATGTTTCGCCACAAATGCCCCGGTCCAGGGGCGGGAAAGATGTCCCAGCACAAACGGCAGCAGCAGCTGCAGCATGATTTTGCCCACCTGCTCCAGACTGCCCTCCGCGCCATGCATATTCATCACCAGCCCCACCAGCAGCGGCGAAAGGAAAATCCCCAACAGGCTGGAGGCGGAGGCTGAACAGACCGCAGCCGCCACGTTGCCGCCCGCCATGGAGGTAAAGGCGATGGCCGACTGCACCGTAGCTGGCAAAATGCACAGATAGAGGAAACCGGTATAGAGCGCCGGGTCGACGTTGACCGGTGCCCACCAGGCAAACAGCACGCCCAGGACCGGGAAAACAACAAAGGTGCTGCACATTACCCACAGGTGCAGTCGCCAGTGACTGCCGCCCGCGATAATCGCTTCACGGGAGAGTTTTGCCCCATGCATAAAGAACAGCAGGGCGATGGCGGCGGTGGTTAAGCCTTCAAAGAAGGGGACAAAACCGCCGCGAGCCGGGAAGAAAGAGGCGAGCAGAACCACGACGATAAGAATAAGGGTGAACGGATCAAGAATGCGCAAAAGTTTCATAAATACTCCTGAAAACAGATAACGCTATTGTGCTTAACTCCGTTTGAGAAATAAAATTGATTTATTGCATCAATTTATGAGTAAAACAGATGAATTACTCTCTGCGGCAACTTCGTATATTTGTTACCGTCGCGCAGGCGAAAAGTTTCAGCCGCGCGGGGACGATGATCGGCCTGAGCCAGTCGGCGGTGAGCCATAGCGTGAAAGAGCTGGAGTTACAGACCGGCGTGCGGCTTATCGACCGCACCACCCGTGAGGTGGTGTTAACAGAGGCGGGGCAACAGCTGGCCGCGCGTCTGGAAAGATTGCTGGATGAACTTACCAGCACGCTACGGGATGCAGGCAGAGTAGGGCAACAGCTCTCCGGAACAGTAAGGGTTGCCGCCAGCCAGACCATTTCGGCGCATTTAATTCCACACTGTATCGCGCAAAGTAATCATCAGTATCCGGATATCAATTTTGTGCTCCATGACCGGCCGCAGCAGTGGGTTCTGGAGAGCATCCGCCTGGGAGAGGTGGATTTCGGTATCGTTATCGATCCGGGGCCGGTTAGCGATCTGGAGTGTGAAGAGGTGCTCTCTGAGCCTTTCTTATTGCTGTGCCGGGACGACGATCCCCTTGCTGCTCTGGAGCAGGTGACATGGCAGTCGCTTCAGGGTGCCAAACTGGTGTTACAGGATTACGCCTCTGGCAGTCGGCCACTCATTGATGCGGCTCTGGCAGAGCAGCAGGTAAGGGCGACGATTGTGCAGGAGATTGGTCATCCCGCCACGCTCTTTCCAATGGTGGAAGCCGGGATCGGAATTAGCGTGCTGCCCGCGCTGGCGCTCCCGTTGCCGCAGGGGAGTCGTCTGACGGTAAAACGTTTCACTCCAATCATCGAACGGAAGCTGATGCTGGTTCGTCGTAAAAATCGCTCGCTTTCGGGGGCCGCCCAGGCACTGTGGGAAGTGGTACGCATGCAGGCGAAGCGGCTGACGCAGGCCCGCATACGCGATCCGCTTTTTAACCCAGAAAACCGTTAAACGTAGATATCAATCTGGTGTTCAGCGGAAGGGGAGTTAACGCCTTCCACTTTAGCCTGCTGTTTATCCTGCTTCTGCTGAGCTTCTTCTGCCTGGCGGCGCTGCAACTGCTGGAGCTGAGCCTGCAACATTTTGATTTGGTTCTGCAGCAGCTCCTGCTGCTTTTTTTTCTCTTCCACCGAGCCGCTGCCGTTGGCGACCTCTTTCAGCTGTTTGGTCAGTTTAGTGATTTGTGAGGTGAGGCGGCTGATTTGCGACGCAAGGTCATTGCCGGCGGAACTGCTGCTGCCGCTGCTTTGGGTTTGTACGGACGGGGTGGATGTCTGAATGGTTGTCATGACGATAGTCTCTTGCCTAAAAAAGAGATATCGGCAGAAAATTGAAGGGCTTGAGGAGCGCTACCTGAAGTAGTAGGGATGAAGTTACAGGTTCGAATCGTTAATATCGCAGATAGCAAAAAGGCGCCTTTAGGGCGCCTTTTTACATTGGTGGGTCGTGCAGGATTCGAACCTGCGACCAATTGATTAAAAGTCAACTGCTCTACCAACTGAGCTAACGACCCGAAGTGGTGGGTGATGACGGGATCGAACCGCCGACCCCCTCCTTGTAAGGGAGGTGCTCTCCCAGCTGAGCTAATCACCCACTTCGGTACTTCATTTACTACTGCAAGAAATCCAGCTGGCGAGAAAGTGGTGGGTGATGACGGGATCGAACCGCCGACCCCCTCCTTGTAAGGGAGGTGCTCTCCCAGCTGAGCTAATCACCCACTTCTCAATTTCTTGCTACACGGCGGAGACTACATAAAGTAGTTGGTGGGTGATGACGGGTTCGAACCGCCGACCCCCTCCTTGTAAGGGAGGTGCTCTCCCAGCTGAGCTAATCACCCCCGCTGTGTGGAGTCGCATTATAGGGAGAGTTGAAAATGAGTCAACGCCTTTTCTAAAGATTTTGTTTGTTCGTCGTAAAATTAAACAAAACGATCGCAAAACCGCCTGTGGTGCATGATTTCTAAACAAAAACGGCTACAGAGAACGATCTGACAGTAACAAGATTGAGGAATCAGGCTGGAGTGATAGAATATTGCCCACTTTAGTTTCCAGGATATGCCGGTTGTCGGCATCTTTATCACTGTAAGGCCACTTCATGAAAATCAAAACTCGCTTCGCGCCAAGCCCGACAGGCTACCTGCACGTCGGCGGTGCGCGTACTGCTCTCTATTCCTGGCTGTTTGCTCGCAACCAGGGCGGTGAGTTTGTGCTGCGTATCGAAGATACCGATCTCGAACGCTCCACGCCGGAAGCAATCGAAGCCATTATGGATGGTATGAACTGGCTCAATCTGGATTGGGACGAAGGCCCCTTTTTCCAGACTAAACGTTTTGATCGCTACAACGCCGTAATTGATGACATGCTTGAAGCGGGCACTGCATATAAGTGCTACTGCTCGAAAGAGCGCCTGGAAGCGCTGCGTGAAGAGCAGATGGCGAATAACGAAAAACCACGTTACGACGGTCGCTGCCGCCATGACCATTCACATCACGCTGCGGATGAACCGTGCGTAGTGCGTTTCGCTAACCCGCAGGAAGGTTCAGTCATTTTTGACGATCAGATCCGCGGCCCGATCGAATTCAGCAACCAGGAGCTGGACGATCTGATTATCCGCCGTACCGATGGTTCACCAACCTATAACTTCTGCGTCGTGGTGGATGACTGGGATATGGCGATCACCCACGTGGTGCGTGGCGAAGACCATATCAACAACACCCCACGTCAGATCAACATCCTTAAAGCGCTGAATGCGCCGGTACCGGTTTACGCCCACGTCTCTATGATCAACGGTGACGACGGTAAAAAACTGTCTAAACGCCACGGTGCAGTCAGCGTCATGCAGTACCGTGACGACGGCTACCTGCCGGAAGCGCTGCTGAACTACCTGGTGCGTCTGGGCTGGTCCCATGGCGATCAGGAGATCTTTAGCCGCGAAGAGATGATCCAGCTCTTCTCCCTGAGTGCGGTGGGTAAGTCTGCAAGTGCGTTCAATACCGATAAACTGCTGTGGCTGAACCACCACTACATCAATACCCTGCCGCCAGAGTATGTTGCGACCCAGCTGCAGTGGCACATTGAGCAGGCAAATATTGATACCCGCAACGGTCCACAGCTTGCCGATTTGATCAAACTGCTGGGTGAACGTTGTAAGACCCTGAAAGAGATCGCGGAAAACTGCCGTTACTTCTATGAGGAGTATGACGAGTTTGATGCTGATGCGGCGAAGAAGCACCTGCGTCCGGTTGCGCGTCAGCCGCTGGAAGTGGTTCGCGACAAGCTGGCAGCCATTACCGACTGGAGCGCTGAGAATGTGCATCATGCCATTCAGGCGACAGCGGATGAGCTGGAAGTCGGTATGGGTAAAGTGGGTATGCCGCTGCGTGTGGCGGTCACCGGTGCGGGTCAGTCTCCGGCACTGGACGTTACCGTACACGCCATTGGCAAAACCCGCAGCGTGGCGCGCATCAACAGAGCGCTGGCGTTTATTGCTGAACGCGAAAGCCAGCAGTAACCAGAACGTAAAAAATAAAACGGCAGGTTTCCCTGCCGTTTTTTTATTGCGCTGACTGATGAATGTTCAGCCGCACCAGAAAACCCTCTATTCCCTCGCGCGCCAGCAAAACGGCCAGCCGCTCCTGCTCAGGTGGGGTCATCTTCTCCAGTGCATCCGTAATCTGCCGCAGCACGGCAACGGGTTGCCCATTACCATAGCTGGCCGAGGTCTCCGCCAACTGAAAGAGGGCCTGCCGTTTACGAATGGCGGGGATGTTCATGATGTGCTCGCGTACCTGCGCATCTATATGAATCAGGCGCGCCCGCCCACCTTTTACGCCGTTAATGCCTTCCGTTTTCCAGCCATTATTGCGCACCCAACGGTTAACGGTTTGCCTGGCGACGCCCAGCGTTTCCGCAAGCTCCTCGGTTGTCATTTTGCTACGTAATCTTTTCATATCAGTTCTGATCGCGGATCCCTAAACGTTGCAACAAACCGGTAATCCCTTCCCGGAGTAATAAAGAGGTCAATTGTTTCTGCTCTGTGGGTGTCATTTCATTGGCCAGCGTAATCAGCAGGGCCTGTAGCGAGTTCTCAGGGTAGATCTCCGGCGATGCGGCCACATCCGGGGCTCTGCGTGCGTTGCGGATAAACTCCCGAACTTTCTCATTCACATGGACCAGACGTGCTTTACCGCCCTGGACGCCGGGTTTTGGCGATGTGGACCAACCCTCTTTCCGCACCCACTTATTGATGGTCTGTCGGCTATAGCCAGTGAGTCGGGCCAACTCTTCTGGCGTCATTCGTTCCTTGATCATGCAATTTCCTGAGTAAGAGTGTGGTTAATTAGTGAGTCATTTTATAACACCCTTTTACTGGAAAACGTGACAAGATTAACTCATGGCTGCGAGCACTCTCGCAATGTGATTCATTTGCATGAATTTTCAGCGATTGAACCACAGTGTGAGAATTTGCCGTTGACACTCAGCAATGGAATTCATATGATGCCGCCCGTCAACACGACACGCTTTACGCGATGGGGCTATAGCTCAGCTGGGAGAGCGCTTGCATGGCATGCAAGAGGTCAGCGGTTCGATCCCGCTTAGCTCCACCAAACTCTGAACCCAACAGAGTCTGGTGCGTAAAGAATACTGTGGGGCTATAGCTCAGCTGGGAGAGCGCTTGCATGGCATGCAAGAGGTCAGCGGTTCGATCCCGCTTAGCTCCACCAAAATATTAACCCTCGCCAGACGGCGGGGGTTTTTTTATGCCCGCGATACCGTTTCCTGTCTCTCCTCATAATTCTGTAAATAAATCTTATTCAGGTTTACTCCTGAACAGGAAATGCTATTTCCTGGACCTTAAGTTGAATCACCTGCATAAAGAAATTATTATTATTGTGAATTTAATAACGCCAGATAAACTGTTTAATAAAATTAATGAATATTAAGTTTACTATTGACGTAAAGCGCTTCTCGCTCGCTCTGGTGTTATGTCTGGTTGTCATTCCTTTCTCCCGCCTTATTTCACCGAAGTCTGTTATTGATGGTTTTGAAGTTTATCTGGCATGGATGCCGCTGAGCGTCATGCTGGCGATGATACTCTTATTTGGTCGTCAGGCTATTCTTCCAATCATCATCAGTTTTGCCATCATTAACGAATGGAATTTAGATTTAACGCCAGGGCAGGTTGCTATCTTATTATTTTGTCAGGTATTTAGTACGCTGGTGGTCTGTGGGATCTTGCGATGGCAACTTGGAACGCGCTGGCGTTATCACGTACCCAATCGCTTTATCGGCGCGCGCATTTTCTGGCTGGGATTTATCCTGCCGCTAGCCACCAAACTCTCAATGTATCTGGCCGGTTATTTATGTGATTTTCCGATTACCCTTGCGAATTTCTGCGACCGCGGCTCGGTTATTTACCATATAGTCGATATTCAAAGCCTGATTTGTGCGGTTCTGATTTTTACCATGTTGTTCTATTATCCCTTAAGGATGATTATCAATCCCCATTATGCGCGCGCTTTCTGGCGGCGCAATATTCATAATTCATTTTCATTTCGCAACAGGTTATTTACATCCGCATTACTTCTCACGCTTGTTGCTTTCCTCTTGCTGCTCTGTGTACCTTTTACCTCCGATATCATTGCAGGCTACCTGGTTCCCGTCATATTCATTTTATTCACCTTAGGGGTCACTCGATTTCGCTATCCTTTCATCGCGTTGGGCTGGGCGCTAAGCGCTTTGCTGCTGCTTACCTACAACAGCAATTTTCTACAGGGCGTACAGAACGGTTATTCACTGGCGTTTGTGCTGTCGGTGCTGATCTCCTTCGCAATTTGTCTGGCTTATATGTCCCGCATTTTTCAGCGCAGTCAATGGCTCAAACGTGGCTGGCAGGAGAGGGCGCTGGTCGATCCATTAACCGGGCTGCGTAATCTGCGCGCGCTGGAATGCTTTATGAAGGGCAACAGGGATATCACCCTGTGCTGTTTACGCATGGACAACCTGGAGTTTCTGAGCCGTCATTACGGCCTGATGATGCGCGTGCAGTGTAAACGGGACATTATTCGCCAGCTGCAGCCGTTGCTGATGGTCAACGAACAGGTTTTTCAAATCCCGGGTAATGAGCTGGTGGTGGTGCTTAGCGGCCCGGAAACCGGAGCGCGCCTGCAGCACATTACTGATTATCTCAACAGCCGCAAAATTTACTGGAACAATATCGGCATGGATATTGAGTTTGGCGGCGCCTGGGGCGGTGTGGAATCTAACGGGGGTGAGAGCCTGTACCACACGCTGGGCCAGCTAAGCTGGCTGGCAGAAAAGGCCTGCTCGGCGAATCAGGTTCTGTCGTTGAATAACAGCTTTGAGACGGTTTCGGGCCAGACGACGGAGCGTGTGCTGATGCTGAGCCGGATCAAACGCGCTCTGGATGAGGGGGGGCTGCGTCTGTATGCACAACCCATTCAGAGAGCCGATGGCGTGGGCTACCATGAAATCCTCTCGCGACTGGAGAGCGAGGGCGAACTCCTTACGCCCGACAGATTTCTGCCCCTGGTGGCGCAATTTAACCTGAGCCGACGCTTCGATATCAGCGTGGTTGAAGCACTGCTGGTATGGCTGCAGGATCATCCTGCACAGGGGTGCTGCGCGCGTTTCTCGGTGAATCTGATGCCGTTGACGCTGATGCAAAAAGAGGTTGCGTCAGAGATCATTGCACTGTTTGAACGCTACAGCGTGAAGCCGCAGACGGTTATTATTGAGGTGACCGAAGAGCAGGCGTTCTCCAATTCGGAAGTCAGTATCGCTAACATTCAGCAGCTGCGTCAGTATGGCTTTAAAATTGCTATCGACGACTTCGGTACCGGGTACGCCAATTACGAACGACTCAAGCGCCTGCAGGCGGATATCATCAAGATCGACGGCTGCTTTGTGAAGGATATTTGCAGCGACAGCATGGATGCGATGATTGTGAAATCCATCTGTAACCTGGCAAAGACCCGGTCGCTGTGCGTGGTGGCGGAGTTTGTCGAAACGGAAGCGCAGCGGGAAAAGTTGCTCGCCTCGGGAGTGGACTATTTACAGGGATATCTGATCGGCAAACCGCAACCGCTCAGCGAATGACAGGCGAAAAAAAACCGGGGCGTTATCCCCGGTTTTTTTATGCTGATTACAGTACCAGTGCAGCGATGGACGCTGACAGGACGCTGACCAGCGTAGAACCGTAGACCAGTTTCAGACCGAAGCGGGAAACCACGTTACCTTGCTCTTCGTTCAGGCCTTTAATCGCACCGGCGATGATACCGATGGAAGAGAAGTTAGCGAATGAAACCAGGAAGACGGAGAGAATGCCTTCGGCGCGCGGGGAGAGGCTACCGGCGATTTTCTGCAGATCCATCATCGCGACGAATTCGTTAGAAACCAGTTTGGTCGCCATAATACTGCCCACCTGCAGCGCTTCGCTGGCTGGCACACCCATCACCCAGGCTACCGGGTAGAAGATGTAACCCAGAATCCCCTGGAAGGAGATACCCAGTACGGCAGCAAACAGGGCATTCAGCGCGGAGATCAGGGCGATAAAGCCGATCAGCATCGCGGCAACAATCACCGCCACTTTGAAGCCTGCCAGGATGTATTCACCCAGCATTTCGAAGAAGCTCTGACCTTCGTGCAGATTCGCCATCTGCAGATTCTCTTCACTTTCGTCCACGCGGTACGGGTTAATCAGTGACAGAACGATAAAGGTGCTGAACATGTTCAGTACCAGCGCAGCCACCACATATTTAGGCTCAAGCATGGTCATATACGCGCCCACGATAGACATGGAAACGGTAGACATTGCCGTTGCCGCCATGGTGTACATGCGGTTGCGGGACATTTTGCTAAGGATATCTTTATAGGCGATGAAGTTCTCAGACTGACCGAGGATCAGGGAACTTACGGCGTTGAAAGATTCCAGTTTGCCCATGCCGTTCACTTTAGACAGCACGGTACCAATAGCGCGGATGACAATCGGCAGAATGCGAATGTGCTGCAGGATACCGATCAGGGCAGAGATAAAGACGATTGGGCACAACACTTTCAGGAAGAAGAATGCCAGACCTTCATCGTTCATTTTACCGAACACGAAGTTGGTCCCTTCATTGGCGAATCCGAGCAGTTTTTCAAACATCTCGGAGAAGCCTTTTACAAAGCCCAGCCCCACGTCTGAGTTCAGGAAGAACCAGGCGAGCAATACTTCAATAACAAGTAACTGAATGACATAGCGAATGCGGATCTTTTTGCGATCGCTGCTGACCAGCAACGCAAGCACGGCAACGACAACAAGTGCCAGGACAAAATGTAGGACGCGGTCCATATTTGCTCCAAATATGAGGCAGGTTTAATTTCGCTGCACATTCTATGAAACAAGCGTAAAGAAAACGAGATCAAAGCCACACTATCGTTGAGTCCTGTGACGAGTTTCAAAAATAGTGACATACGATACATTTTTGTTATGTTATGTAAATGAGTTAAAAGTTAAGTTTGTGTGCTACGCTTCACAAAGGCGCGTGCTTTTGCCCGCTATCAATACTTCATTCCAGCCTGCTAATTGTTCTTCGCTATCACTGCAATCACGATAATCCTTTTAAATGAACTTGATAATCATTCGCATTTTGATAGCATTTAACATAGCAAAGGCTATATTACTGAGGCAAAAATGAGCAACAGTCGCGTTGATGAGAGTAGCAGTGGCAGAGCTGCACGCAAAATGCGGTTCGCATTAATGGGACCTGCGTTTATTGCGGCCATTGGCTATATCGATCCCGGTAATTTTGCGACCAACATCCAGGCCGGAGCCAGCTTCGGCTACAAACTCTTGTGGGTGGTGGTCTGGGCCAACCTGATGGCGATGATGATCCAGGTGCTGTCAGCAAAACTGGGCATTGCCACCGGTAAAAATCTCGCGGAGCAGATCCGCGACCACTATCCGCGTCCGCTGGTCTGGTTCTACTGGGTGCAGGCGGAGATTATTGCCATGGCGACCGACCTGGCAGAATTTATCGGCGCGGCGATCGGCTTTAAGCTGATCCTCGGCGTATCGCTGTTGCAGGGCGCGGTATTAACCGGTATCGCCACCTTCCTTATTCTGATGCTGCAACGACGCGGGCAGAAACCGCTGGAGAAAGTAATTGGCGGCCTGCTGCTGTTTGTGGCGGCAGCCTACATTGTTGAGCTCATCTTCTCCCAGCCGGATCTGGTTCAACTGGGTAAAGGAATGGCGATCCCAAGTCTGCCTACCACCGAAGCGGTGTTCCTTGCGGCCGGGGTACTGGGCGCGACCATTATGCCGCACGTGATCTATCTGCACTCCTCGCTGACCCAGAACCTGCATGGCGGTTCACGGCATGAGCGCTACTCCGCGACAAAGTGGGACGTCGCCATCGCTATGACCATTGCCGGGTTTGTTAACCTGGCGATGATGGCCACCGCCGCAGCGGCATTCCATTTCAACGGCCATACCGGCGTCGCCGATCTGGATCAGGCGTACCTGACGCTGGAACCGCTGCTGAGTCACGCGGCGGCGACCATTTTTGGCCTGAGCCTGGTGGCAGCGGGTCTCTCTTCCACCGTGGTAGGCACGCTGGCAGGGCAGGTGGTGATGCAGGGATTTGTGCGCTTCCACATTCCTTTATGGGTGCGCCGTTCGATCACGATGCTGCCGTCGTTTGTGGTGATCCTGATGGGACTGGATCCGACCCGCATTCTGGTGATGAGCCAGGTGCTGCTCAGTTTTGGTATTGCGCTGGCGTTGGTGCCGCTGCTGGTGTTCACCAGTGACAAGAAGCTGATGGGCGATCTGGTTAACAGTAAGGCGGTGAGACGGACGGGGTGGGCGATCGTGGTTCTGGTGGTGGCGCTGAATCTGTGGCTACTTATCGGGACCGCATTGGGATTGTAAAAAAGGCGCCGGAAGGCGCCTTTTTCGTATCAGTGACGGTGACCGTGCCCGCCATGACCATGACCACGACCGCGTGGGCCTCGATGATCGTCACGATCGCTCCAGCCTGCGCGGTAGCCACGCTCATAGGCTTTGCGTTTATCCCAGCCACGATGGTAGCCGTTATCATGTCTGTGCCAGCGGTTGCCGCGCCATTCATAATGTCGGCGCCAGTAGTCGCGGTCACGCCAGCCGCCGCCGTCCCAGTAGTTACCATAATTATCACGATCGCCAATTTGTAATTTTATGGATGGCAACAGGGTGATTTCGCCAGCATTAGCGACCAGCGGGGCTGAAGCCAGTAATACTGCTGCAAGAATCAGAGACCTGAACATGGTTTTTCTCCTTCACGATCGGAGCCGTAATCGGCTTGTTAACGCAATATTAAGGGGCGGTAAAGCCCCGGATAATCGCTTTAACTCCTAATTCAGAAGGCGTAGCACTTTTTGCTAAAAGCGCTTTTAATTTACACTATTCAGAATTCCGTCGATTTCGTTCAGTTCCTCAGGCGTGAAGTGACGGTTCGCCAGCATTCCCACAGCATCATCAATTTGCGCCGTTTTGCTGGCGCCAATCAGCACCGAGGTGACGGCCTCCTGATGTAATACCCAGGCCAGCGCCATCTGCGATAGCTTCTGGTTGCGGCGTTCCGCCAGGGCGTTAAGCTGACGCACTTTCGCCAGCTTCTCTTCGGTGAGCTGATCCGGATTGAGGAACCGGCTCCCGCTGGCGGCACGGGAATCTGCCGGAATACCGTTAAGATAGCGGTCGGTCAGCTGGCCCCCGGCGAGCGGCGAAAAGGCGATGCAGCCCACCCCTTTATCCTTCAGGATGCCCAGTAAGCCCGCTTCCGGGGTGCGTTCAAACATCGAATATTTCGGCTGATGGATAAGGCAGGGCGTGTCTAAATCATCGAGGATCTCAATGGCCTGGCGAGCCAGCTCTGCCGGATAGTTGGATAGCCCAACGTACAGTGCCTTGCCCTGGCGCACGATGTGGTCTAACGCTTTCATCGTCTCTTTCAACGGCGTTTCCGGGTCCGGACGGTGATGATAGAAGATATCGACATACTCCAGGCCCATCCGTTTCAGGCTCTGATCGAGGCTGGCAATCAGATACTTACGCGAGCCCCAGTCGCCGTAAGGGCCCTCCCACATGGTATAGCCCGCCTTGGTCGAGATGATGAGTTCATCGCGCCAGGCGCTGAAATCTTCCTGCAAGATTCGTCCAAAGTTACGTTCTGCGGAACCCGGCGGTGGACCGTAGTTATTGGCAAGGTCGAAGTGCGTAATCCCCACATCGAAGGCACGATGTAAAAGTTGACGGCTGTTTTCGATCAATGTGGCGTCGCCAAAGTTGTGCCACAGCCCCAGGGAGATGGCAGGGAGCTTAAGACCACTTTGCCCGCATCGTTGATAATTCATTGACTGGTAACGGTTTTGATTCGCCTGATAAACCATGAGTCTTGCCCCTCTGCGTCAGAATGTCATTCAGTGTATACGTTTACACTAAACGTCAGGCAGGCAGATTACCTCGCGAAAATACGTAAAGCATTATTTCCATGGGCAGTTTATCGCCATTCCTGGACAGCTATCACGCTTCTTCAATACTCAAACTGAAGTCAACATTATAAGGATAACTGTCATGCAAACCCCCTACACCGTCGCCGATTACCTGCTGGACCGTCTTACAGATTGTGGTGCCGATCATCTGTTTGGCGTGCCGGGCGACTACAATCTGCAGTTTCTCGATCACGTTATCGCCAGCCCGGATATTGGCTGGGTAGGTTGTGCCAACGAATTAAATGCGGCCTATGCCGCCGATGGATATGCGCGCTGCAAAGGGTTTGCTGCGCTGCTGACAACGTTCGGGGTAGGCGAGCTCAGCGCCATGAACGGTATCGCGGGCAGTTTCGCCGAGCATGTGCCGGTTCTGCATATCGTGGGTGCCCCGGGCAGCGCCTCACAGAAAAAAGGGGAGCTACTGCACCATACGCTCGGTGACGGTGAGTTTCGTCATTTCTATAAGATGAGTGAGCCCGTTACCGTCGCCCAGGCGCACCTGACCGAACAAAATGCCTGCTATGAAATCGACCGGGTCCTGACCCAGATGCTTCGGGAGCGCCGTCCGGGCTATATTATGCTGCCTGCCGATGTGGCAAAAAAACCGGCCACGCCGCCTGTGAGTACCCTCATGAACCCTCTTTATGAGAGCGACAGTTTCCGTTTTGACGCCTACCGCCAGGCGGCAGAAAAACGGCTGGCCGCGAGCGATCGCACCGCGCTGCTGGCCGACTTCCTGGTCCTGCGTTATGGCCTGAAAAATCAGCTGCAACGCTGGGTGGACCAAACGCCCATCGCCCACGCCACCATGCTGATGGGGAAAGGGATTTTTGACGAGCGCAAACCCGGTTTTGCTGGCACCTACAGCGGATTCGCCAGCGCAGCCGAGGTTAACGAGGCCATTGAAGGCGCCGATACCGTGATCTGCGTGGGTACGCGCTTTACCGATACGCTTACCGCAGGCTTCACCCACAAACTTACCCATCAGCAGACCATTGATGTTCAGCCGCATGCCTCGCGCATAGGCGATGTCTGGTACACCGGGATCCCCATGACCCAGGCCATTGAGGTACTTTCCAGCCTCTGCCATCAGTATGCCCAAACCGGCAATACGCCGCGCCCGGCGAGACAGCTTCATGCGGTTCATCCCGGTTCGTTAACCCAGGACAGCTTCTGGAAAACGCTGCAAACCTATATTCGTCCGGGGGACATTATTCTCGCCGACCAGGGAACATCGGCCTTTGGGGCTGGCGCGCTGCGTCTGCCGGATGAGGTGAATTTTATCGTGCAGCCGATCTGGGGATCGATTGGCTACACCCTGGCCGCCGCCTACGGTGCGCAGACCGCCTGCCCGGATCGTCGCGTGATTGCCATTACCGGCGACGGCGCGGCGCAGCTCACTATCCAGGAGCTGGGCTCCATGCTGCGGGACAAGCAGCGCCCGGTGATCATGGTGCTGAATAACGAAGGGTATACGGTGGAGCGCGCCATTCATGGTCCGAACCAGCGCTATAACGACATAGCGCTGTGGAACTGGACGCAGATCCCGCAGGCGCTCAGCCTGGATTGTCAGGCCGAGTGCTGGCGGGTGAGCGAGACGGTGCAGCTGGAAGAGGTGCTGGAGAGAGTCGCGCACCCACAACGGCTGTCATTGATTGAGGTGATGTTGCCGAAAGCCGACGTTCCGCCGCTGCTGAGCGGCATTATCCAGGCGCTGGAAGCACGCAAAAGCGCCTGATTACTTCTCATCGTTCCAGGCAGCCATCATCGGTCTGCCCGCCAGCAGCAGCCAGGCGGGCAGCATCACAATACAGAGCAGCGGCAGCAGGGTGGTGTCCGGCACCACCACTGCCGCCATAAACAGGCTTAGCCACGCATCCCGGGTGACAACCAGCACCAGCCCCATAATCGAACAGGAGATGGTGATCGCCAGGGGAACCGCCTCTACATGCTCATGCAACATCAACCCCAGCGCCGCGCCGACAAATACCGCCGGGAAAATGCGCCCGCCGCGAAAACCGCAGGCCGCAGCCACTACCAGCGCCGCCAGTTTTATCAGCGCAAAGAGCAGATAATCCGACACGCTGAAGATCTGGCTGAAGGCCATCTGCTGCATCTCATCCAGCCCCTTAAACAGAGTGATGTTGCCCCCGATTGCCCCAAGGATCCCCAGAATAAATCCGCCTGCGCCAAGAATAAGTACCGGGTGCTTCAGACGATGCATCAGACGGTGCAGGCGCGGCAGACACCAGACCGCCACCATCCCCAGCGCGATGGCGAAGGCGGCGACGATCGCGCCGCTAAAAATATCCACCATCTGCATCTGGCTGTAGTGGGCAACGGGCAGTGAGAAGTGAGGATGAAAAAACAGGCTGGTGGTCAGGGCTCCGGCGGCGGCGGATAAGAGCGGGGCGAACAGACGATCCCAGAGCGGGATCTCCGTGTTGCCGCTCAGGGTCTGGGAAAAAATCAGCGCCGCCGCGACAGGCGTACCGAACAGCGCCCCGATGGTGCCGGCAGAGGCGAGAATGGTCCAGTCAAGGGCGTTTACCCGGGGGAAGGCCCGCGCCCCTATGGCGACGGCCAGGGCGATATTCACCGCCATCACAGGATGCTCAGGCCCAAGGCTGACGCCGCCCGCCAGACCAATAATCAGGGCGATAATCAACCCGGGCAGGGCAGCGGCATTGACCGGCGCGCCAATCAACGGCTCAGTGGCTGGATCTGGCCCGGCATGGCCCGGGCTGTAGCGGATCACCACTCCTACGACGATACCGGTAAGCGTCAGGATCAAAATAACCCATACCGGCGAGCTTGCGTTAAGGCCGAGGGAAGCCGGTAATGAGGTCCACAAAACCGACTGCAGCACGGAGGCGACCTTCATGATCACAATCAGGATCAGGCTGGATGCAACGCCAATAATCAGCGCAGGAGGGGCCAGCAGCAGCATCGTTCTGGCTCGCGGATGGAGCATGATGATTTCCTTGTTAAAAATAGCTGTCTGTACTTTGCACGTTCAGCCTTATGGCAATAGTGCAAATGGTGCTGAAACGGTAAAGTTATTCTGTGATGAAGATCGATAATCCTGGGGTGCTTTTATCCAGGTCGTTGTTGTTCACGGGCCTTGAATTTAGAGTGTGCCAAACAGTTATTTTGACTTTAGCGGAGCAGTAGAAGAATGACAAAGTATGCTTTGGTAGGTGATGTAGGGGGGACTAACGCGCGTCTGGCGTTATGTGACGTCAACACCGGCGAAATCTCCCGCGCCAAAACCTATTCCGGGCTGGATTACCCCAGCCTGGAAGCGGTGGTTCGTGTCTATCTGACGGAGCATGATGTCAGCGTTGAGGATGGCTGTATCGCCATTGCCTGCCCGATTACCGGCGACTGGGTGGCGATGACCAACCACACCTGGGCATTCTCTGTCGCCGAAATGAAGGCCAACCTCGGCTTTGCCCATCTGGAAATTATTAACGACTTTACCGCGGTATCGATGGCGATCCCGATGTTAAAGCCGGAGCATCTGATCCAGTTCGGCGGCACCGAGCCGGTTGAAGGTAAGCCCATTGCCGTCTACGGCGCTGGCACTGGCCTGGGGGTTTCCCATCTGGTACATGTCGACAAGCGCTGGATCAGCCTGCCGGGTGAAGGCGGACATGTCGATTTCGCCCCAAACAGCGAAGAAGAGGGCATTATCCTCGAAGAGCTGCGCGCGGAGATCGGCCACGTCTCGGCAGAGCGGGTGCTCTCGGGTCCGGGCCTGGTGAACCTCTACCGGGCGATTGTGAAATCCGATGGCCGTCTGCCGGAGAATCTACAGCCGAAAGATGTGACCGAACGCGCGCTGGAAGATAGCTGCACCGACTGCCGTCGCGCGCTGTCGCTCTTCTGCGTCATCATGGGGCGTTTTGGCGGCAACCTGGCGCTGAATCTGAGCACCTTTGGTGGGGTCTATATCGCGGGCGGGATCGTACCGCGCTTCCTCGACTTCTTTAAATCCTCCGGTTTCCGCGGCGGGTTTGAAGACAAGGGGCGCTTCCGCGATTATGTCCGGGATATTCCGGTGTACCTGATTGTGCATGACAATCCGGGTCTGCTGGGCTCGGGCGCGCATCTGCGCCAGACCCTGGGCCAGGTACTGTAATGGCTCTTCCCCGGTGACGTCTGTTCACCGGGGCATCCCCCTCACAGGTGCATCAGCTGGCGAAACTCTTTCACCTTGCTACGACTCACCGGCACCTGAAAATCGAGATCCTTCAGCCGTAGAATGTAGGTGTTGTTGAACCAGGGTTCGATCTCGCGGATCTTGTTCAGATTGACGCAAAAAGAGCGATGGCAACGGAAGAAGTGGCTCGCCGGCAGCTTGCTGCAAAATTCGGTGATGTTCATCGGCATGACGAACGACTCGCGGCGCGTGTAGACGAAGGTCATCTTCTCATGCGCTTCGGCATAATAGATATCGTTCATCGGCGTCACGATGATGCGTTCATCCTTGATCAAATTGATCGTGTCATTTTCGCGCATGACCGGTGAGGCCGCGACCTGTTCCGCGCCGGACTGCTGGTGCCAGGCGTGTTCCAGCTTCTGCAGCATGCTGACAATCCGCGACTCCTGGTACGGCTTAAGAATATAGTCGAACGCTTCCAGCTCGAAAGCCTCCACCGCATGCTCTTTCCACGCGGTGACAAAGATAATAAACGGCTTACTGGCAAACTGGCTGATGTTTTGCGCCAGCAGTACCCCGTCCAGAGAGGGAATATTGATATCCAGAAATATGGCGTCTACCCGGTTGTGCTGCAGAAATTTCAGCACGTCCAGACCATCCTCAAAGGTGCCGACGATCTCCATCTGGCTGTGTTCTTTAATCAGCCAGCTCAGCTCCTGTTGGGCGAGTATTTCATCTTCCACAATGATGACTTTCATGCGTCACTCCCTCTAAGGCAACAACAACGTCTGGGCATGAACGGCGGCGCGTTCGTTAGGAACATAAAACGCGATCTCGGTACCCGGCTCAAGGCGGCGAATGTGTAGCCCTTCACCATAGAGCAGCTTAACGCGGTGATGGACATTGAGCAGACCAATTTTATTGCCGGGCATCTCATTCGACTCCACCCGCTCAATCACTTTCGGGTCGATCCCGTGGCCGGTGTCGCGCACCGCCACCCGCACGCGGTTACCGCATTCGGCCACGCTGATGGTAACCACGCCTTTACCCTTGCGCGGCTGAATGCCGTGGACAATGGCATTCTCCACCAGCGGCTGGATCAGCAGGCTCGGGATCACGCAGTTCACCTCTTCATCGATGTCATAGATGACGGTAAGCTTATCGCCAAACCGCGCCTGTTCGATGGCGATGTAATCTTTGATCTGATAAAGCTCTTTTTTGATGTCGATCTGCTCGTCGTCTTTCAACTCAATGTTGTAGCGCAGATAGCGCGACAGATTGAAGATCAGCTGGCGGGCGGTGTCCGGATTCAGGCGGATCGACGAGGAGATGGCGTTCAGCGCATTGAACAGAAAATGGGGGTTAATTTTACTCTGCAGGGCGCGCAGCTCTGCCTTGTTTGCCATCTCCCGCAGCTGCTCGGCACGGGAGACCTCCAGCTGGGTAGAGATAATCTGTGACAGCCCGACCGCCATCTCCTGTAAGGTCGATGTGATCTGGTGCGCGTGGCAGTAGTAAATTTTTAGCGTGCCGGTGACCACCCCTTTTTCCCAGAGCGGGATCACAAGCATAGAGTGGATCTCCGGGGTGCGGTGAGCCTCATCGTTATTCTTAATGATGATCTTGCCGCCGCTGATTGCCTGGCGGGTGGTGGGGCTGATGGTATCATCATTATCCCGGTAGTTTGCTTCACCCACGCCCACGTAGGCCAGCACCCTGTCAATATTGGTTATGGCCACCGCATCGGCGTGAATGTCGCGGCGGATGATATCGCACACCTGGCGCAGCGATTCAGCGTTAATGTCGCGAAACAGCGGCAGCGTCTTATTGGCAATATCCAGCGCCAGCTTGGCCTGCCGGGCGGCGCTGGCCTCTTTTTCGCCTTCCACACTCTGCACCAGCAGCACGATAAAGCCCACGCAGACGCTACCGAGGATCATCGGAATACCAATTTTTGAGACGATATCCAGCCCCAGCGCCGTGGTGGGGGCCCACGCCACCACCAGGATCATGGTCAGGGTTTCGCAGAGCATGCCGGCGATGATACCCGCTTTCCAGTGCTGTTTCTTAGGGACTTTGCGGTTGATCGCCCCCGACAGCACGCCAGCGATAATGCTGGTGATCAGGCAAGGAACCGCAGTCACGCCGCCGATATCAATCAGGTAACGGTGGGTCCCGGCAATGAGGCCCGTGATGATCCCGACCCATGGGCCAAACAGGATCCCGCCAGACATCACGGCGATGATCCGCACATTAACCAGGGAACCTTCCACCGGTACCCCGGACCAGGTACTGAACAGGGCAAACATCGAAAAGATCGCAGTGACCGCCAGCAGTTCCCGGGGCGAGTGGGCAGACTTATGCAGCAGCTCGCGGAACAGGCGGATGCGAATGAGGAAAAAGAGGCAAATCAGCATTAACGCCGCGCGATCGAACACCG
>NZ_JBBCPK010000058.1:0-29948 GCF_037150775.1 Leclercia sp. M50 | reverse complement strand
GAAGCGCTATGGCGCGGACATCTACGATATCTACGGGCAGGTGATTGAAGGCCAGGGGCGTCTGGCGTCGCTGCGCTTTGGCGGCGACGGCGATGAGCTCAAGCGCGGCGGCAAACCGCCGGTTAACCACGTCACCATTATCGCCCAGCAGGCGCAGCCGGTAGAGCTGGACGCCAACGGGGAGGGTACCGTCTCGTTACCCATTGGCGACTTTAACGGCGAACTGCGTCTGATGGCCCAGGCCTGGACCGATGATGATTTTGGCAGTAGCGAGAGCAAAATCATCGTTGCCGCACCGGTGATCACCGAGCTAAACACACCGCGCTTCCTGGCCAGCGGCGATAGCGCCAGGCTGACGCTGGATCTGACTAACCTCACCGATCGTCCGCAGACCCTGAACGTCGCCCTGACCGCTGGCGGTAATCTGGCGCTGGAAGGGGCCCAGCCGCAGCCGGTTACACTGGCCGCGGGCGAACGCTCGACGCTGTTTATTCCGGTGCGGGCGCTGGAGGGTTACGGCGAGGGCGAAATTGTCGCGCAGGTAAACGGCCTGACGCTGCCCGGCGAAACCTTTGCCCCGCAGCAGAAGAGCTGGAAAATCGGCGTGCGCCCGGCATTCCCGGCGCAGACGGTGAACACCGGCACGATGCTCAATCCGGGCGAAAGCTGGCATGCGCCGGAACAGCACCTGGCGAATTTCTCGCCGGTGACCTTACAGGGGCAGCTTCTGCTCAGCGGCAAGCCGCCGCTCAACCTGGCCCGCTACATTCGTGAGCTGCAGGCCTATCCGTATGGCTGTCTGGAACAGACCACCAGCGGTCTCTTCCCGTCTCTGTATACCAATGCCGCCCAGCTGAGCGCGTTAGGGATTAAGGGTGACAGCGACGAAAAACGTCGCGCGGCTATTGAGATCGGTATCTCCCGCCTGCTGCAGATGCAGCGTGACAACGGTGGCTTTGCCCTGTGGGATAAAAACGGTGAGGAAGAGTACTGGCTCACCGCCTACGTCACTGATTTCCTGGTGCGGGCGGGCGAGCAGGGTTACAGCGTCCCGGCTGAGGCCATTACCAACGCCAACAACCGCCTGCTGCGCTATCTGCAGGACCCGGGCATGATGGCTGTCCGCTACAGCGAGAACACCACCGCCAGCAAATTTGCCATCCAGGCCTATGCCGCGCTGGTGCTGGCTCGTCAGCAAAAAGCGCCGCTGGGGGCGCTGCGTGAAATCTGGGATCGTCATGGTCAGGCCAAATCGGGCCTGCCGCTGATGCAGCTTGGCCTGGCGCTGAAGCTGATGGGGGATGCGCCGCGCAGCCAGCAGGCGCTCGATCTGGCAATCAAAACGCCGCGCAGCGAAACGCAAAGCTGGCTGGCCGATTACGGCAGCCCGCTTCGCGATAACGCCATGATGCTCAGCCTGCTGGAAGAGTACAAACTGCTGCCGAACGCTCAGAATACGCTGCTGAATGTGCTTTCTGAGCAGGCGTACAGCCAGCGCTGGCTCTCAACGCAGGAGAGTAACGCTCTGTTCCTGGCGGGACGTTCCGCACAAAAACTCACCGGAGAGTGGCAGGCCACCACGTCGTTTAAAGAAGGCAATATGCGGGGAGACAAACCGCAGGTGCAAAATCTTAATGCCGATCAAGTGGCCGCCCTGCAGGTGACCAATACCGGCACTGCACCGCTGTGGGTGCGTCTGGACAGCAGCGGCTACCCGCAATATGCGCCGCAGCCCGCCTCGAACGTGCTGAAAATTGAACGACAGATTCTGGCCACCGACGGCAGCAGTAAGTCGCTCTCTTCCCTGAAAAGCGGCGAGCTGGTGCTGGTCTGGCTGACCGTGCGCGCCAGCAAGAACGTGCCGGATGCGCTGGTGGTGGATCTGCTGCCTGCGGGGCTGGAGCTGGAAAACCAGAACCTCGCCAGCAGCAGCGCCAGCCTGCAGGAGAGCGGCAGCGAGGTACAAAACCTGCTCAACCAGATGCAGCAGGCGGATATCCAGCATATGGAGTTCCGTGACGATCGCTTTGTCGCCGCCGTGTCGGTGAAAAATTATGAGACAGTAACGCTGGTCTATCTGGCCCGTGCCGTCACCCCGGGAACCTACGCGGTGCCGGTGCCGATGGTGGAATCCATGTACGTACCGCAGTGGCGGGCAACGGGTGCGGCCAGCGGCCCGCTAACAGTCGTTCCGTAACGTGCAGCTCCGCTCTCTGTTACGCTCCCGCTGGCTGTGGCTGGCGGGAGCGCTTCTTCTGGTATGGGGCGCCGTCGTGGCCGCCGATCGCCTGTGGCCGCTGCCGTTACACGAGGTCAACCCTGCCCGCGTGGTGGTGGATGAAAAGGGCATTCCGTTGTGGCGATTTGCCGATCGCGACGGGATCTGGCGCTATCCGGTCACCATCGAAGAGGTTTCACCCCGCTATCTTGAGGCGCTGATCCAGTATGAAGATCGCTGGTTCTGGGATCATCCCGGCGTTAACCCATTCTCTGTTCTGCGCGCCGCCTGGCAGGATCTGCTGGCCGGAAAGGTGATCTCGGGCGGCAGCACGCTAACGATGCAGGTGGCGCGACTGCTGGATCCGCATTCCCGTACGCTGGGGGGCAAAGTGCGCCAGCTCTGGCGGGCGCTCCAGCTGGAGTGGCACCTCTCCAAAGCTGAGATCCTGACGCTCTATCTGAACCGCGCCCCGTTTGGCGGCACGCTACAGGGCGTGGGGGCCGCCAGCTGGGCCTATCTGGGAAAATCCCCTGCGCAACTGAGCTACTCCGAAGCCGCCCTGCTTGCCGTTCTGCCCCAGGCGCCGAGCCGTTTGCGGCCGGATCGCTGGCCGCAGCGGGCAGAGGCGGCGCGTAACAAAGTGCTCAACCGGATGGCATCTCAGGGCGTCTGGTCCGCCCGCCAGGTCAAAGAGTCGCAGGAAGAGCCCGTCTGGCTGGCGCCACGCCAGATGCCGCAGCTGGCGCCGCTGTTCTCGCGCATGATGCTGGGCAAAAGCCGCGACAGCAAAGTGGTGACGACGCTGGATGCCACGCTGCAGCGTCAGCTGGAGGAGCTGGCCCTGAACTGGAAGTCCCGCCTGCCGCCCCGCAGCTCACTGGCGATGATCGTCCTGGATCATACCGATATGAAGGTGCGCGGCTGGGTGGGGTCGGTCGACATCAACGACGACAGCCGCTTCAGCCATGTGGATATGATCACCGCGATCCGATCCCCAGGATCGGTGCTGAAGCCCTTTATCTATGGCCTGGCGATGGATGAGGGGCTGATCCATCCCGCCTCGCTGCTACAGGATGTCCCGCGACGCACCGGCGATTACCGTCCGGGTAACTTTGACAGCGGCTTTCACGGTCCAGTGAGCATGAGCGAAGCGCTGGTGAGATCCCTGAACCTGCCCGCCGTCCAGGTGCTGGAGGCCTACGGGCCGAAGAAGTTTGCCGGAATGCTGCGCAACGCCGGTTTACCGCTTCTCCTGCCTGCGGGGGCTCAGCCGAACCTGTCCCTGATTCTCGGGGGCGCCGGGGCGCGTCTGGCGGATATCGCCGCGGCATACAGCGCGTTTGCCCGTCAGGGTCGGGCAGGGAAGCTGCGCCTGAAACCCGACGACCCGCTGCTGGAACGGCCTCTACTCTCGCCTGGGTCCGCGTGGATCATCCGACGCATTCTTGCCAGTGAGGCGCAGCCGTTACCCGACAGCGCGCTTGCTCAGGTAGTGCCCCTGGCAATAAAAACCGGCACCAGCTATGGCTATCGCGATGCGTGGGCGATAGGGCTGAATGCGCGCTACGTCATCGGGGTCTGGACCGGCAGGCCGGACGGCACCCCGGTGGCCGGGCAGTTTGGTTTTGCCAGCGCCGTGCCGGTGTTAAATCAGGTTAATAACCTGCTGCAGTCGCGATCGGCGCTGGATGAGGCGCGTCTGCCGCGCGATCCGCGCCCGGCCTCCGTTAGCCGCGGGGTGATTTGCTGGCCGGGCGGGCAGTCGCTGCCAGACGGGGACAGCAACTGCCGCCGTCGACTCGCGACGTGGCTGCTCGAAGGGAGCCAACCGCCGACGCTGTTACTGCCGGAGCAGGAGGGCATCCGCGGCATTCATTTTCCGATCTGGCTGGATAACAGCGGTAAGCGGGTGGCGGCAGACTGCCCGCAGGCGCAGGAAAAAAGCGTCGACGTCTGGCCGCTGCCGCTGGAGCCGTGGCTGCCCCAGGCAGAGCGACGGTCTGCCCGCATCCCGCCCGCGTCTGCAACCTGTCCGCCGCTCGGTCAGACCTTCCCGGCGCCGCTGCTGCTCTCCGGCATTCGTCAGGGGGCAGTGATTAAGCGTTTGCCGGGCGAGTCGCGCGTCTCGCTGCCTCTGCTGGTCAGCGGCAGCGAGGGACCGCGCTGGTGGTTTCTGAATGGCGAACCGCTGAATGTCCAGGGGCGAATGTATACGTTGCAGCTTGTAAATGCAGGAGATTATCAGCTACTGGTAATGGATGAGGCGGGGCAGGTGGCGACTGTGGATTTCACGCTGCAATAGATAAAAGGTGTTTTGACGACGATCTGTTGTTAAAACTCGTCTTATTTTAAAAAAATGTTACATGCATCCATAGGCAATGGCGCCAATGCTCATTATAATCCGCGCCATATATTTCGCATGAATGCAAAACAACAGAACAAATCACAGAGGTAATCATGGCTATTGAACGTACTTTTTCCATCATCAAACCAAACGCGGTGGCAAAAAACGTTATTGGCAGCATCTTTGCGCGCTTTGAAGCGGCAGGGTTCAAAATTGTTGGTACCAAAATGCTGCATCTGACCGTTGAGCAGGCTCGCGGTTTCTATGCTGAGCACGAAGGTCGCCCATTCTTCGACGGCCTGGTTGAGTTCATGACCTCTGGCCCAATCGTGGTTTCCGTTCTGGAAGGCGAAAATGCCGTTCAGCGTCACCGCGATCTGCTGGGTGCCACTAACCCGGACAACGCGCTGGCAGGTACACTGCGTGCAGACTACGCTGACAGCTTCACCGAGAACGGCACCCACGGTTCCGACTCCGTAGAATCTGCTAAACGCGAAATCGCCTACTTCTTCGCTGAAGGCGAAGTGTGTCCGCGTACCCGTTAATATAACGGTTTCGTTTACACATTATTTTCGTAAATGCCGCGTGCAAACGTGGCATCCCTGCACCAGACTTTGTACAATGTAACGCCCCGGATGAGCCGATCGCTTTCCGGGGCGTTTCTTTTCAACCCTCCACGGGCCATAACGTGTAACAACGAGGCCGGAATATATTATGTCTGAATTAGTTAACACCTCCGAAGTCGCCATTCCTGCGGTTCCGAATAAAAATGGAAAAATCAACCTGCTGGATTTGAACCGTCAGCAGATGCGCGAGTTCTTCAAAGAGATGGGCGAAAAGCCGTTTCGTGCCGACCAGGTCATGAAATGGATGTACCACTATTGCAGCGACAACTTTGATGAGATGACCGACATCAACAAAGTGCTGCGCAACAAGCTGAAAGAAGTGGCCGAAATCCGCGCGCCGGAAGTGGTGGAAGAGCAGCGTTCCGCTGACGGCACCATCAAATGGGCGATTGCGGTTGGCGATCAGCGTGTTGAAACGGTTTATATCCCGGAAGACGATCGCGCTACCCTCTGCGTCTCCTCTCAGGTGGGTTGTGCGCTGGAGTGTAAATTCTGCTCCACGGCGCAGCAGGGCTTTAACCGTAACCTGCGCGTGTCAGAGATCATCGGCCAGGTGTGGCGTGCGGCGAAAATCGTCGGTGCGGCAAAAATCACCGGCACCCGTCCAATCACCAACGTGGTGATGATGGGGATGGGCGAGCCGCTGCTGAACCTGACCAACGTGGTTCCGGCGATGGAAATCATGCTCGACGACTTCGGTTTTGGCCTCTCCAAACGTCGCGTCACACTCTCTACCTCAGGCGTTGTTCCCGCGCTGGATAAGCTCGGCGATATGATTGACGTGGCGCTGGCGATTTCGCTGCATGCGCCAAACGATACCATCCGCGATGAGATCGTGCCCATCAACAAGAAGTACAACATTGAGACCTTCCTGAACTCGGTTCGTGGCTACATTTCGAAGTCCAACGCCAACCAGGGTCGCGTCACCATTGAGTACGTCATGCTGGATCACGTCAACGACGGTACCGAACATGCCCACGAGCTGGCGGCACTGTTGAAAGACACGCCGTGCAAGATCAACCTCATCCCATGGAACCCGTTCCCGGGCGCGCCGTATGGCCGTAGTTCAAACAGCCGTATCGACCGTTTCTCCAAGGTTCTGATGGAGTATGGTTTTACCACTATCGTGCGTAAAACCCGTGGTGATGATATTGATGCCGCCTGTGGTCAGTTGGCCGGTGATGTTATCGACCGCACCAAGCGTACACTGCGTAAACGCATGCAGGGCGACGCCATCGCGATCAAGTCCGTGTAATTATTATGCCGTCACGGCGCGTCTATTGCGCCGTGGCGGCTACGGATGCGAATAAACAGTCATTGCGCCGGCATATGGGTAATAATTACGGTGCGTTTTATATGACTTTGAGGCAGTATGTAACGATGCAACAACAGTTTAGTCTCACTGCCAGACCGCCTCTGTCAACGATAACCTGACAGCATTGGGCGGGGTTATTAAGGTTAACTGACCAGAAGTTTCGCGGTGCAGGTGGCATTGTGACTCACCGGCGCCAGGATACTCACTTTTCACGTACCAGTAGTTGTAGCGAATGAATACTGAAGCCACTCACGACCAAAATGCAGCACTTTCCACTGGCGTACGTCTTCGTAACGCCCGTGAACAACTTGGACTAAGCCAGCAAGTCGTTGCGGAGCGCTTATGTCTGAAGGTTTCCACGGTCCGCGATATTGAAGAAGATAAGGCTCCTGCCGATCTTGCTTCAACGTTTCTGCGTGGTTATATCCGCTCCTATGCGAAACTGGTTCATATCCCTGAAAACGAACTGCTGCCAATGATGGAAAAACAGGCACCGGTCAGAGCGGCGAAAGTCGCGCCGATGCAGAGTTTTTCGCTGGGCAAACGCCGTAAAAAACGTGATGGCTGGCTGATGAGTTTCACCTGGCTGGTGCTGTTTGTGGTCATCGGCCTGACGGGCGCGTGGTGGTGGCAGAACCATAAAGCGCAGCAGGAAGAGATCACCACCATGGCCGATCAAACTTCCGCCGAGCTCAATAACTCAGCGGGCGATGGTGCCCAGAGCATCCCGCTGAATACCGACGCCTCTGCAAGCGCCAGCGATTCACAGACGCCAGCAACCGGCACTCAGGATATGGCAACGGCGCAAACTGCTGCGCCAGCCGCGGATCAGACGGCGCAGGCACCGGCAGACAATGCGGTGGTGTCGCCTTCTCAGGCTAACGTCGAGACTGCGCCTGCAACCGCACCTGCAGCGACGGCGGATGCCACTCAGACCTTACCTGCCGATCCGGCAGGCGTGTCGGCAGCACCTGTTGACCCGAACGCGCTGGTGATGAACTTCACCGCCGACTGCTGGCTGGAAGTGACCGATGCGACGGGCAAAAAGCTGTTCAGCGGTCTGCAGCGTAAAGACGGTAATTTAAACCTGACAGGCCAGGCGCCGTACAAACTCAAGATTGGTGCTCCGGCTGCGGTCCAGATCCAGTTCCAGGGTAAACCTGTCGATCTGAGCCGTTTTATCAGAACTAACCAGGTTGCGCGTCTGACCGTAAATGCCGAACAATCAGCAGCACAGTAAGTAACGGACAGGCAACACGGGAGATTTTTCATGCATAACCAGGCTCCTATTCCACGTAGAAAATCGAAACGTATTTACGTCGGAAATGTGCCAATCGGCGATGGTGCGCCCATCGCCGTTCAGTCGATGACCAACACCCGCACCACGGATGTGGAAGCGACGGTCAATCAGATCAAAGCGTTAGAACGCGTAGGTGCGGACATTGTTCGCGTTTCCGTGCCAACGATGGATGCGGCAGAAGCATTCAAACTCATCAAGCAGCAGGTCTCTGTTCCGCTGGTTGCCGATATTCACTTCGATTACCGCATCGCGCTGAAAGTGGCGGAATACGGTGTCGATTGTCTGCGTATCAACCCCGGCAATATCGGCAGCGAAGAGCGTATTCGTGCGGTGGTGGATTGCGCCCGCGATAAAAACATCCCCATCCGTATCGGCGTGAACGCCGGTTCTCTGGAAAAAGATCTGCAGGAAAAGTATGGCGAACCGACGCCGCAGGCGCTGCTGGAATCGGCCATGCGTCATGTGGATCATCTCGATCGCCTGAACTTCGATCAATTCAAAGTCAGCGTGAAAGCCTCTGATGTTTTCCTTGCCGTTGAATCCTATCGTCTGCTGGCGAAGCAGATCGATCAGCCGCTGCACCTGGGGATCACCGAAGCCGGTGGCGCGCGCAGTGGGGCGGTGAAGTCAGCCATTGGCCTCGGCCTGCTGCTGAACGAAGGCATTGGCGATACCCTGCGCGTCTCGCTGGCCGCCGATCCGGTCGAAGAGATCAAAGTCGGTTTCGATATTCTGAAATCCCTGCGTATCCGCTCCCGTGGCATCAACTTTATCGCCTGCCCGACCTGTTCGCGTCAGGAGTTTGATGTCATCGGTACCGTGAATGCCCTTGAGCAGCGTCTGGAAGATATCATCACCCCAATGGATGTCTCGATTATCGGCTGCGTGGTAAACGGTCCGGGTGAAGCGCTGGTGTCAACGCTTGGTGTAACGGGCGGCAACAAGAAAAGTGGTCTCTATGAAGATGGCGTTCGCAAAGATCGTCTGGATAATAGCGACATGATCGATCAGCTTGAAGCCCGAATCCGCGCCAAAGCGACCATGCTTGATGAAGCGCAGCGCATCAGCGTGCACCAGGTCGAAAAATAACGTGATGGGAAGCGGTATGCTTCCTGTGTATGATTGAACCCTTCGGTTATGAACCCCAGGGTTCATTTTTGTCTATAGAAAGAGAACAAACGTGGCAAAGAATATTCAAGCCATTCGCGGCATGAACGATTATCTGCCTGCCGAGACCGCCATCTGGCAGCGCATTGAAGGCACCCTGAAGCAGGTGCTCGGCAGCTACGGTTACAGCGAAATCCGTTTGCCGATTGTAGAGCAGACCCCGTTATTCAAGCGCGCTATCGGCGAAGTGACCGATGTGGTTGAAAAAGAGATGTATACCTTTGAGGATCGTAACGGCGACAGCCTGACTTTACGTCCGGAAGGTACGGCGGGCTGTGTTCGCGCCGGCATCGAGCATGGTCTCCTGTACAATCAGGAGCAACGCCTGTGGTATATCGGCCCGATGTTCCGCCACGAACGTCCGCAGAAGGGTCGCTACCGCCAGTTTAACCAGCTGGGTGTCGAAGCCTTTGGCCTGCAGGGTCCGGATATCGACGCTGAGCTGATCATGCTTACCGCGCGCTGGTGGCGTGCGCTGGGCATCGCCGAACATGTTACGCTGGAGCTGAACTCTATCGGTTCTCTTGAAGCGCGCGCGAACTACCGCGATGCGCTGGTGGCCTTCCTGGAACTGCACAAAGAGAAGCTGGACGAAGACTGCAAACGTCGTATGTACAGCAACCCGCTGCGCGTGCTGGACTCCAAGAACCCGGACGTGCAGGCGCTGCTGAACGATGCGCCTGCGCTGGGTGATTACCTGGATGACGACTCCCGCGAACACTTTGCTGGTCTGTGCAAACTGCTGGAAGCTGCCGGTATTACCTATACGGTTAACCAGCGCCTGGTACGTGGCCTGGATTACTATAACCGCACCGTCTTTGAGTGGGTCACTACCAGCCTGGGTTCCCAGGGGACTGTCTGTGCCGGTGGCCGTTATGACGGTCTGGTTGAGCAGTTAGGCGGTCGCCCTGCACCTGCTGTTGGCTTCGCCATGGGCCTTGAGCGACTTGTTTTGTTAGTTCAGGCAGTTAATCCGGAATTTAAAGCCGATCCTGTTGTCGATATATACCTGGTAGCCTCAGGCGCGGAAACGCAGTCTGCGGCAATGCAGCTTGCCGAACGCGTGCGCGATGCGCTCCCGGAGGCTAAGCTGATGACCAACCACGGCGGCGGCAACTTTAAAAAACAGTTCGCCCGTGCCGATAAGTGGGGCGCGCGTATCGCACTGGTACTTGGCGAGTCAGAAGTGGCTAACGGCGAAGTGGTAGTGAAAGATCTGCGCTCTGGTGAGCAAACAACGGCAACGCAGGACGGCGTTGCGGCGCACTTGCGCACTCTACTGGGCTAAGGAGAAGGACTGCGTGGAAATTTACGAGAACGAAAACGACCAGGTTGATGCACTGAAACGCTTCTTTGCTGAAAACGGCAAAGCCCTGGCTGTTGGGGTCATTTTAGGTGTGGGCGCCCTGGTGGGCTGGCGTTACTGGAACAATCATCAGGTCGACTCTGCCCGTGGTTCTTCCTTACAGTATGAAAATACCGTTAGCGCAATCCGCGCCGATCAGCCACAAACGCTGGCGGCGGCAGAGAAATTTGCCGCAGACAACAAAAACACCTACGGTGCGCTGGCTTCCCTGGAAGTGGCTCAGCAGTTTGTTGATAAGAATGAACTGGACAAAGCGGCAGCCCAGCTGCAGCAGGGTCTGGCATCAGCAAGCGACGATAATCTGAAAGCGGTTATCAACCTGCGTCTCGCCCGTATTCAGGTTCAGCAGAAAAAAACTGACGACGCGCTGAAAACGCTGGACAGCGTTAAAGGTGAAGGTTACGCCGCCATTGTTGCCGACCTGCGTGGCGAAGCATTGCTGAGCAAAGGTGACAAACAGGGCGCGCGCAGCGCGTGGGAAGCGGGCGTGAAAAGCAACGCTTCGCCAGCGCTGAGCGAAATGCTGCAGATGAAAATAAATAATTTGTCCGTCTGAGAGGGACCCGATGCAATTGCGTAAATTACTTCTGCCAGGACTGCTTTCCGTTACGTTATTGAGCGGCTGTTCACTGTTCAGCGGTGAAGAAGATGTCGTGACCATGTCGCCACTGCCGACGGTTGAAAACCAGTTTGAACCTTCTACCGCCTGGAGCACCTCCGTGGGCGACGGGATTGGTGATTTCTACTCTAACCTGCATCCGGCTTCTGCGGACGGCGTTGTCTATGCGGCTGACCGTAAAGGCACGGTGAAAGCCCTGAATGCCGACGACGGCAAAGAAGTGTGGTCGGTTAACCTCGCAGAAAAAAGCGGCTGGCTGTCACGCACGCCTGCGCTGCTCTCCGGCGGTGTAACGGTCGCCGGTGGCCATGTCTATATCGGCAGCGAGAAGGCACAGGTCTATGCTCTTAACGCCAGCGATGGCTCCATTGCCTGGCAGACCCGCGTGGCGGGCGAATCGCTCTCTCGTCCGGTCGTCAGCGACGGCATGGTGCTGGTGCATACCGCAAACGGTCAGCTGCAGGCGCTGAATGAAACTGACGGCGCGGTGAAATGGACCGTGAACCTGGATATGCCTGCGCTCTCCCTGCGCGGCGAATCGGCTCCGGCTACCGCGTTTGGCGCCGCCATTGTCGGCGGTGATAACGGTCGCGTTAGCGCCGTACTGATGCAGCAAGGTCAGCTGATCTGGCAGCAGCGTATCTCTCAGGCTACCGGTCCGACCGAAATCGACCGTCTGAGCGACGTCGATACCACGCCGGTTATCGTGAATGGCGTTGTGTATGCGCTGGCCTATAACGGCAACCTGACCGCGATGGATCTGCGTAGTGGGCAAATCATGTGGAAACGTGAGCTGGGCTCGGTGAACGATTTCATCGTTGACGGCAACCGCATCTACCTGGTCGATCAGAACGATCGCGTGCTGGCCCTGAGCACTGAAGGCGGCGTGACGCTGTGGACGCAAAGCGATCTGCTGCACCGTCTGCTGACCGCGCCGGCACTCTATAACGGCAGCCTGGTGGTGGGTGATAGCGAAGGCTATATGCACTGGATCGATCCGAGCAACGGTCGTTTTGTCGCGCAGGAGAAGGTCGACAGTTCCGGCTTCCTGACCGAGCCGGTATCGGTTGACGGTAAACTGCTGATCCAGGCAAAAGACGGCACGCTGTACGCGATCACGCGTTAATCACCGCGGTTGTAGTATACTCAACGGCTCCTGTTGCTTCAGGGGCCGTTTTGATTTTTTAAAAAACGCCGCAAATGCGACGTGATATCGAATTTTATGAGGCTTTAAACATGGTACCTGTGGTCGCGCTTGTCGGGCGCCCGAACGTTGGAAAATCCACTCTTTTTAACCGTTTAACACGCACCCGTGATGCGCTGGTTGCGGATTTCCCGGGGCTCACGCGTGACCGTAAGTACGGTCGTGCAGAAGTGGAAGGTCGTGAGTTTATCTGTATCGATACCGGTGGTATCGACGGTACAGAGGACGGCGTGGAAACCCGCATGGCGGAGCAATCCCTGCTGGCGATCGAAGAGGCCGACATCGTGCTGTTTATGGTCGATGCGCGTGCGGGCCTGATGCCTGCCGACTCGGCTATTGCCAAGCACCTGCGCTCGCGTGAAAAAGCAACGTTCCTGGTGGCGAACAAAACCGACGGCATCGATGCCGACCAGGCGATGGCCGATTTCTGGTCATTAGGCCTGGGTGATATCTACCCGATCGCCGCCTCTCACGGTCGTGGCGTGACCAGCCTGCTGGAAACCGCGCTGCTGCCGTTTGTTGATGAGATCAACCCGCCAGAAGAGGTGGATGAAGACGCGGAATACTGGGCGCAGTTTGAAGAGAGCGAAGAGGGCGAAGAAGAGCCTGAAGACGACTTCAATCCACAGGATCTGCCGATCAAGCTGGCGATTGTGGGCCGTCCAAACGTCGGTAAGTCAACGCTTACTAACCGTATTCTCGGTGAAGACCGCGTGGTGGTCTACGACATGCCGGGCACGACCCGTGACAGCATCTACATCCCGATGCAGCGCGACGAGCGTGAATATGTGCTGATCGATACCGCGGGCGTGCGTAAGCGCGGCAAAATCACCGATGTAGTGGAAAAATTCTCGGTAATCAAAACCCTGCAGGCGATTGAAGATGCCAACGTGGTGATGCTGGTTATCGATGCCCGTGAAGGTATCTCCGATCAGGATCTCTCCCTGCTCGGCTTTATCCTCAACAGTGGGCGCTCACTCGTTATCGTCGTCAACAAGTGGGATGGCCTGAGCAATGAAGTGCGTGAGCAGGTGAAAGAGACCCTCGACTTCCGTCTGGGCTTTATCGACTTTGCTCGTGTGCATTTCATCTCTGCCCTGCACGGTAGCGGCGTCGGCAACCTGTTTGAATCCGTACGCGAAGCCTACGACAGCTCTACCCGCCGTGTCGGTACCGCGATGCTGACCCGCATCATGACCATGGCGGCAGAAGACCACCAGCCACCGCTGGTGCGTGGTCGTCGCGTGAAGCTGAAGTATGCGCACGCCGGTGGTTATAACCCACCGATCGTGGTTATTCACGGTAACCAGGTGAAGGATCTGCCCGATTCTTACAAACGTTACCTGATGAACTACTTCCGCAAATCGCTGGACGTAATGGGTACGCCGATCCGTATCCAGTTCAAGGAAGGGGATAACCCGTTTGCTAACAAACGCAACACCCTGACGCCGAACCAGATGCGTAAACGTAAGCGTTTGATTAAACACATCAAGAAAAGCAAATAATCTTTGCTGCTCTGCCAAAAAACCCGCGCCTGTCGCGGGTTTTTTTATGCCTGACAGGAACGAATAATTATTGATGTGATGTCAATCACTATTCATGTTTATCCAACATAAAATCTAAGAAATAAGACGATTGTCGAACTTTCATCTTTTGAGGGTGGGGTGGGGGCTGGACAAAAGTTGCTTCAGGTTATCAAATGGTTAAATAACATTTCGCCGGATGTAAAAAAGCCACCCGAATGCTAACGGGGCGGCTGATTTCCGGTGCTAACAAGTACGACGACACATCATCTCGGGAGAATTATGCAATCCTCTGTTAATAAAAACGAAAGCCGAACTTTCTTCGGCCATCCTTATCCGCTCGGCGCGCTCTTCTTTACGGAGATGTGGGAGCGCTTCTCGTTTTACGGTATTCGTCCGCTGCTGATCCTCTTTATGGCGGCCACCGTCTATGATGGCGGCATGGGGCTGGCGCGTGAAAATGCCTCCGCTATCGTCGGTATCTTCGCCGGAACCATGTACCTGGCCGCGCTGCCGGGCGGCTGGCTGGCGGATAACTGGCTCGGCCAGCAAAGAGCGGTCTGGTACGGTTCGATTCTGATTGCGCTCGGCCACCTGTCGATTGCGCTGTCGGCGGTGATGGGTAACAACCTGTTCTTTATCGGCCTGATGTTTATTGTCCTTGGTTCGGGCCTGTTTAAAACCTGTATCTCGGTAATGGTCGGCACCCTGTATAAGAAAGGCGATGCGCGTCGTGACGGCGGCTTCTCGCTGTTCTATATGGGCATCAACATGGGGTCGTTTATCGCACCGCTGATCTCCGGCTGGTTGATTAAATCCCACGGCTGGCACTGGGGCTTTGGTATCGGCGGCATCGGGATGCTGGTGGCGCTGGTCATCTTCCGCCTGTTTGCCGTACCGGCCATGAAACGCTACGACAGTGAAGTGGGGCTGGACTCCACCTGGAACAGCCCGGTTGCGAAGAAAAACGGTGTCGGCGGCTGGCTGCTGGCACTGGCAGTGGGTATTGCGATTATTGTTACCCTGATTGCTCAGGGCGTGATTGTCATTAACCCGGTCGCCGTGGCCAGCGTGCTGGTGTATGTGATTGCCGCCTCTGTGGCGCTCTACTTCATCTGGCTGTTTGCCTTTGCCGGCCTGAACCGGAAAGAGCGCGCCAGACTGCTGGTCTGCTTTATTCTGCTGGTCTCTGCGGCCTTCTTCTGGTCTGCGTTCGAGCAAAAGCCGACCTCGTTCAACCTGTTTGCGAACGACTACACCAATCGCATGATCGGCGATTTTGAAATCCCGGCCGTGTGGTTCCAGTCAATTAATGCCCTGTTTATTATTCTGCTGGCGCCGGTCTTTAGCTGGGCCTGGCCTAAACTGGCGCAAAACAATATTCGTCCGAGCAGCATCACCAAGTTCGTGATCGGTATTCTGTGCGCGGCAGGGGGCTTTGGCCTGATGATGCTGGCGGCGCAGAATGTCCTCAGTAGCGGTGGGGCGGGTGTCTCCCCGTTCTGGCTGGTGGGCAGTATTCTGATGCTGACCCTCGGTGAACTGTGCCTGAGCCCGATTGGTCTGGCGACCATGACCCTGCTGGCCCCGGAAAGAATGCGCGGTCAGATGATGGGGCTGTGGTTCTGCGCCAGCGCGCTGGGCAACCTGGCGGCGGGCCTGATTGGCGGGCACGTGAAGGCCGACCAGCTGGATATGCTGCCGGACCTCTTCGCGCGCTGCTCCATTGCCCTGCTGATTTGTGCCGCTGTTCTGACGGTGCTCATTGTTCCGGTGCGTCGTATGCTGGAAAATGCGCAAACGAAAAGTGAGCCGAAACCCGTAACCAACGCCTGAATCTGACCTTTCCTGGCCGGGGCGGGGTTACGCCCCGGCAATGCAACGAAAGAGGTAACAGATGCAGATTGGATTTGTCGGGCTTGGCGCGGTGGTTGAAACCGCCTACCTGCCCGCACTACAAAATACCTTTGGTGATTCACTCCACTCTCTGGGGTTTGATATCCAGCCCGCAAAGACCCTTGCAGGCATCACCCGATCTCCTGCGCTCGACGACCTCCTTGCCCGTCCCCTCGATACGCTTTTTATCACCACCTCATCACTACACCATCTGGATGTGCTTGAGCAGGCGCTGGCCTCCTCCATACCGAGGATTGTGGTCGAAAAACCGATTGTCGCCACGCTTGCCCAGGCTGAAAAACTGATATCGCTGCTGGCGAGGCCGGAGGCGGCCTCCCGGGTGCTGGCGCTCGATCACTGGATGGCGCGCATTCATCTGGTACGTCTGGGGCTGATCGGCTCCTTCTCTGAAATCGTCAGGATCGAGGGCTTTTTGCAGGAGCCGAGCGGGTTTAACGCGGCGGGGGAGCCTGTCGCGCTTAACTTTGCCACCGGCGAGCCGGATACCCGGACGCTTCGCCACCCGGATGGGGTGATCCTCGATATCGGCACACACGTGCTGGCGATGATGCGCGAAACGGTGCGCTATCTGGGCGGCAATGGCGATCTGGCCTTGCAGGTGGTGACCGCCAGAGATCGGCTGGGGTGCGATATCGCTAAAGGCGACCTGACCACTGCGGAAGGCGAGGCGCATCTTCAGGGGCAGATTAGCGGCGTGCCGGTGGATATCTGGCTCAACAAATATGCGGGGCCGAGCGGCGGGCAAAAAGGGCTGCGGCTCTATCTGCGTGACGGCCGTATCCTCAGCCACGACCGGCGCGGAGCGGAAGATGTACTGGAGCTCATTGATAAGGGGCAGGTTGTTCAGAGCTGGCGTTTTGGCGGCACGATTTACGCCCACTGTCTGGCGGAGCATATCCTGGGGGAGCAGAGCCTGTTTGAACGTGCCCCGCAGGAGGTGAGCCGCACAACGCAACGTCGGCTGGAGGAAGTAACATGCCTGCTGACATTACAGCAACAGCTACGTGGCCCCCACTGAGCGCATCGTGTTAAAATCAACAGCGTACTGAATATCCTTTCAAGGAGTCATCATGTCGATTACCTGCCCGGATTGCCATGCGGAGATTGAACCGCAAAACGGCGTGGCGCATTGTGAATACTGCAACCAGGATATTGCCCTGGAAGCGCGCTGCCCGGAGTGCCATAAGCCGCTCGAGGTGTTAAAAGCCTGCGGTGCGGTGGACTATTTCTGCCAGAACGGCCATGGCCTGATCTCGAAAAAGCGCGTTGAGTTCGTCCTGCCCGGCGCTTAATCGCAGACGCAGTCTTCGCCTTTACGCCACAAATCCACCAGCGAGGGCGGGGCTTCCTGTTCCGGCACCAGCAGGATCACGTCGCTATACTGCGCCTGGTTGTGCCGGGTCCAGACGATCTGGATGCGAAAATAGCGCTGATCCCCGCGCCCCGGTGATGACGCCTGGCCGGGCGGCTGGCCAAGGTTCAGCGCCTGGTCGAGGATCGCTACCACCCGCTGGCGCTGCTGCTCGTTCAGTTCCGAGAGGGCGATACGCCGCAGGCCGCTCAGCTTAGGAATAAAAGCGACGCCGCCCTCGCGGGCCAGCTCAACCACGGCGTCATCCGTCAGTTCCGGGATCTGCATTTACAGTACTCCTGTGCTCTTCCAGGCCTGTTCAATGGCTGCCGCCACGTCGCCGCCGGCGCGTTTCTCTCCGTGATAGATGGTCAGCCGTGCAAAGGCGGCAAAATCTGCGTCCTGCGCCAGGTTGCGATCGCACACCGTATCGTACCAGGCGTAGCCAGCCTTTTCCCAGGCATAGCCCCCAATGGCGGTGGCCGCCAGGTAAAAGGCGCGGTTAGGGATGCCGGAGTTCAGATGAACGCCGCCATTGTCCTCACGGGTTTTAATGAAATCATCCATATGCCCCGGCTGCGGATCTTTGCCCAGCAGTGGATCGTCGTAGGCGCTGCCCGGCTCGGACATGGAACGCAGAGCCTTGCCGTTAACGCCCTCTGCCAGCAGGCCTTCGCCAATCAGCCAGTCGGCCTTATCGGCGGTTTGCTTAAGATGATACTGCTTCACCAGCGCACCAAAAACGTCAGATAACGACTCGTTCAGCGCCCCGGACTGTTCAAAGTAGATAAGCCCGGCTTCGGTCTCGGTGACGCCGTGGCTCAGCTCGTGGGCGACCACGTCGATGGCGATGGTAAAGCGGTTAAAAATCTCACCGTCCCCGTCGCCAAAGACCATCTGTTGCCCGTTCCAGAAGGCGTTCTGATACTCCCGGCCATAATGCACGGTACCGGTGAGGATTAGCCCTTTGTTATCAAGGGAGTCACGCTGATAGTTTTTCCAGAAAAAATCATGGGTGATGCCCAGATAATCATAGGCTTCGTCCACCGCCACGTCGCCGTTAGAGCGCTGCCCCTCATAGCGCACCTGGGTGCCCGGCAGCTCCTGGGTCTGCCTGGCGTCGTAAATGTCCCGCTCCAACTGCCCGGGTCTGTTCACGTGCGGTGCGACAGGTTTACCCGGCATGTGGGCCATCAGCGTCTGGACATGGGTCAGGGTCTGGCGAGCGCAGCGCTGCTGCGGCTCAGAGCCGCTCTCAATAATACGGCGAAGGATATAGGGCGGGATCACACTATAGATTCGGGTCATGCGTCTCTCCTGTTATGGCAATGCCGAAAAAAGCAACAGCTTAAGTGTATGCCATCGCAGCAAAACGGCAGGCAAGTCGGACAAATCGCGGGGCGAAAAAGTGGCGCACCCGGCGCGCAGGGTTTAGGTTTTAACGACCCAACGCGAGGAACGGCATGAAGAAAAACCTGGCTCTGGCCATCACAGGATTTACCTTGATCGCTATCACCTATGGGATGGCGCGCTTTTCATGGGGCATCATGCTGCCGGATATCCGGCAGGCTATCCCTTTCTCGCCGCAGGCCGCGGGCCTGATTGCCGCCTGCAGCTACGGGGCCTATTGCCTGTCGGTTTTTTTCGCCTCGTCTCTCACTGAGCGCTTCGGGCCGCGCTTGCCGGCGGTTCTGGCGGCCTTAACGGCGGCGGCCGGGCTGCTGATTCTGGCGTTCGCCCCTTCGCCGCCGGTGCTGGCCGCGGGACTGTTCATTGCTGGCCTGAGTTCGGGGCTGGCGTCTCCCGCCCTGGCAGGGGCCGTAAGCATCGGGGTTAACCCCGAGCGGCAAACTCAGGTGAACACCATTATCAATGCCGGGACCAGCGGCGGCATCATTCTGTCGGTGCCGGTGCTGTTTTTTGTGCCGGGAGGCTGGCGGGTTGCCTGCGCGATCTTTGCCCTGCTGGCGTTAGCCTCTCTTCTTCCCGTCTGGCGCTATCTGCCCCGCGCGGGAAGGGCGGGCGAAACGACCCCGGGCTGGCGCAGCCTGATGCATAAACCGGGGATGATTCGGCTCTCCGCTATTGCGCTGGTCAGCGGCATCGCCAGCGCCGCCTGGTGGAGCTTCGGCCCTGAGCTTTTACAGCGCCATACCGGGCTGGAGGACACCGCCACCAACATCCTGTGGCTGGTGAGCGGCGGGGCTGGGGTGGCCGCCGTTTTTACCGGCAGCCTGGCGAAACGCATCGGCATGCGCGGGGTTTATCGCGGATCGCAGATCTTTATGGCGGGGTCGCTGATTGCCCTGGCCTTCAGCAAGGGCTTTGCCTGGTGGCTGGTGCCGGTAGTGGCGATGAGCGGGGCGGGGTATGTGATTTTATCCGGCGTGCTGCTGGTTCAGGGGGCGCGGGTCGCGGAGCCTTCGCCTGCGGCCGGGGTCAGCGTTGCCTTCCTGATGCTGGCGGTCGGGCAGATTATCGGCTCGGTGCTCTTTGGCCAGCTGTATGGATTTGTCGGCGCGGCGTGGGCGCTGCTGGCCTTCTCCGCGTTATCGCTGGCGATGGTGATGGTGAGTCCCGCCCCCCGGAATTAACCGCGTCAGGCCTTTTTGCGGGCGCGGGTTTTCCTGGCCGGCGTCACGCCTTTCACTTCGCTTTCCACCCAGCCGTCTGACAGGCGGGTAGTAAGCACATCCCCCGCTTTAACCTGTTTCGTCTGCTTCAGCACTTTGCCGTCGGTTGCCGTGGTCACGCTGTAGCCGCGCGCCAGGGTTGAGAGCGGGCTGACGGCTTCCAGGTGGGTGACCGCATTACCAAAACGCTCGCGGGTGCTGCTCAGGCGGGCACGCAGATTCTCCGCAAGGCGATACTCCAGCTGCTGAATGCGGGTTTGCGCGCGGTAAATACGCGGCTGCGGGTTGTGCTGGTTCAGGCGCTGGGTAACGCGCTGCTGGCGTTGCACCGCCCGTTTAAGCTGACTATCCACCGCCACGTTCATCCGCTGGCGCAGACGTTCCAGCACGGTTTGCTGGCGCGCCAGGCGCAGCTGCGGGTGCTGCTGTTGCAGACGATGATGAAGCTGGGTAAAGCGTCGGGTGCGGTTGGCGAGGAAATAGTCCATCGCCATCTCCAGCCGTTGCTGGCCGTTTTGCAGCTGGCGCAGCAGCTCGAGCTGGTTACGGCTCACCATCTCTGCCGCAGCGGACGGTGTGGGGGCCCGAAGGTCAGCAACAAAATCGGCGATAGTGACGTCAGTTTCGTGCCCGACGGCGCTGACTACCGGGATCCGGCTGGCAAAAATCGCCCGCGCCACCCGTTCGTCATTAAAGCTCCAGAGATCCTCCAGCGAGCCGCCGCCGCGCCCGACAATCAGCACATCACACTCCTGACGGGCGTTAGCAAGCGCAATGGCACGGACAATTTGACCCGGCGCATCATCGCCCTGTACCGCGGTCGGATAGATAACCACCGGCAGGGAGGGGTCGCGGCGTTTCAGGACGTGCAGAATGTCATGCAGCGCGGCGCCGGTTTTCGAGGTGATCACCCCCACGCAGTGGGCGGGGGAGGGGAGCGGTTGTTTGTACTGCTGATCGAACAGCCCTTCTGCGGAAAGCGCGGCTTTCAGCTGCTCATATTTCTGCTGAAGAAGCCCTTCCCCCGCAGGCTGCATGCTCTCAACGATAATCTGATAATCACCGCGCGGCTCGTACAGGGTAATACTGGCGCGAACCAACACCTGCTGCCCGTGCTGCGGACGGAAGGTCACCCGGCGGTTGCTGTTGCGGAACATCGCGCAGCGCACCTGAGCGGTATTGTCCTTCAGGGTGAAGTACCAGTGACCGGACGCCGGCTGGGTGAAATTGGAGATCTCTCCGCTGATCCACACCTGGCCTATTTCCTGCTCAAGCAGCAAGCGGACCGTCTGATTCAGGCGGCTAACAGTATAAATTGAGGGGGACTGGGAGGATAACATGTGAGCGGGATCAAATTCTAAATCAGCAGGTTATTCAGTCGATAGTAACCTGATAAGAGGCAATCGCAAGCATTATTTATAAAAAAGTGTGGATGCAATCGGTTACGCTCTGTATAATGCCACGGCAATATTTAACCACCCAGGTCAGAGATATTGCCCATGCTACGTATCGCTAAAGAAGCACTGACGTTTGACGACGTCCTCCTCGTTCCCGCTCATTCCACCGTTCTGCCGAATACTGCCGACCTCAGCACGCAGTTAACCAAGACCATTCGCCTGAACATTCCTATGCTCTCCGCGGCAATGGACACCGTGACGGAAGCGCGCCTGGCTATCGCCCTGGCTCAGGAAGGCGGCATTGGCTTTATTCATAAAAACATGTCTATCGAGCGTCAGGCGGAAGAAGTTCGCCGCGTGAAGAAACATGAATCTGGCATCGTTACCGACCCACAAACCGTTCTGCCAACCACCACCCTGCACGAAGTGAAAGCGCTGACCGAGCGTAATGGTTTTGCAGGCTATCCGGTTGTCACCTCCGATAACGAACTGGTGGGCATCATCACTGGCCGTGACGTGCGTTTCGTCACCGACCTGAACCAGCCGGTCAGCGTTTACATGACCCCGAAAGAGCGTCTGGTCACCGTGCGTGAAGGTGAATCCCGCGACGTGGTCTTCGCAAAAATGCACGAAAAACGCGTTGAAAAAGCGCTGGTTGTGGACGACAGCTTCCACCTGCGCGGCATGATCACCGTTAAAGACTTCCAGAAAGCAGAACGTAAACCGAACGCCTGTAAAGATGAGCATGGCCGTCTGCGCGTTGGCGCGGCGGTGGGCGCGGGTGCGGGCAACGAAGAGCGTGTTGACGCACTGGTTGCGGCGGGCGTTGACGTGCTGCTGATCGACTCCTCTCATGGCCACTCCGAAGGCGTTCTCCAGCGTATTCGTGAGACCCGTGCAAAATATCCTGACCTGCAGATCATCGGCGGTAACGTGGCAACCGGCGCGGGCGCGCGTGCCCTGGCTGAAGCGGGCTGTAGCGCAGTGAAAGTGGGTATCGGCCCTGGCTCCATCTGTACCACCCGTATCGTGACCGGCGTGGGCGTTCCGCAGATCACTGCGGTATCCGACGCGGTAGAAGCGCTGGAAGGTACCGGCATTCCGGTTATCGCTGACGGCGGTATCCGTTTCTCTGGTGATATCGCGAAAGCGATCGCGGCCGGTGCGGCAGCGGTAATGGTGGGCTCCATGCTGGCCGGTACCGAAGAGTCTCCGGGCGAAATCGAACTGTTCCAGGGCCGTTCTTATAAATCTTACCGCGGAATGGGCTCTCTGGGCGCGATGTCCAAAGGCTCCTCCGACCGCTACTTCCAGACCGACAACGCTGCTGACAAACTGGTGCCGGAAGGTATCGAAGGTCGCGTGGCCTATAAAGGCTACCTGAAAGAGATCATCCACCAGCAGATGGGCGGCCTGCGCTCCTGTATGGGCCTGACCGGCTGTGGTACTATCGACCTGTTACGTACCAAAGCGGAATTTGTGCGTATCAGCGGTGCGGGTATCCAGGAAAGTCACGTTCACGACGTGACCATCACCAAAGAGTCCCCGAACTACCGCATGGGCTCCTGATAAATTTCCACGCCCGGCTATAAGCCGGGCGATTTTGTTTCACTTGCCTCGGAATTAGCGTCAATGACGGAAAATATTCATAAACATCGCATTCTCATTCTGGATTTCGGTTCGCAGTACACTCAGCTGGTGGCACGTCGCGTACGTGAGCTGGGCGTTTACTGTGAACTGTGGGCGTGGGATGTCACGGAAGCACAGATTCGCGAATTCAACCCAAGCGGTATCATTCTCTCTGGCGGCCCGGAAAGCACCACCGAAGATAACAGCCCGCGCGCGCCGCAGTATGTGTTCGAAGCCGGTGTGCCGGTGTTCGGCGTCTGCTACGGCATGCAGACCATGGCGATGCAGCTGGGTGGCCATGTAGAAGGCTCCAACGAACGTGAGTTCGGCTATGCACAGGTTGAAGTACAGACCGACAGCGCCCTGATCCGCGGTATCGAAGACTCCCTGACCGCCGACGGCAAAGCGCTGCTCGACGTCTGGATGAGTCACGGCGACAAAGTCACCGCTATCCCGTCCGACTTCGTGACCGTTGCCAGCACCGAGAGCTGCCCGTTTGCCATCATGGCGAACGAAGAGAAGCGCTTCTACGGCGTGCAGTTCCACCCGGAAGTGACCCACACCCGTCAGGGCCTGCGCATGCTGGAGCGTTTTGTCATCGACATCTGCCAGTGTGAAGCGCTGTGGACGCCAGCAAAAATCATCGACGACGCCGTGGAGCGTATCCGCCAGCAGGTGGGTGACGACAAAGTGATCCTCGGTCTGTCCGGCGGCGTTGACTCCTCCGTGACCGCGATGCTGCTGCACCGCGCCATCGGCAAAAACCTGACCTGCGTCTTCGTCGACAACGGTCTGCTGCGCCTGAACGAAGCCCAGCAGGTGATGGACATGTTCGGCGACCACTTCGGTCTGAACATCGTTCACGTGGAAGGCGAGCAGCGCTTCCTCGACGCGCTGGCGGGTGAAAACGATCCGGAAGCCAAACGTAAAATCATTGGCCGCGTCTTCGTTGAAGTGTTCGATGAAGAAGCGCTGAAGCTGGAAGATGTGAAGTGGCTGGCGCAGGGCACCATCTACCCTGACGTGATCGAATCCGCGGCATCCGCCACCGGTAAAGCACACGTCATCAAATCTCACCACAACGTGGGCGGCCTGCCGAAAGAGATGAAGATGGGTCTGGTTGAGCCGCTGCGCGAGCTGTTCAAAGACGAAGTGCGTAAGATCGGTCTGGAACTGGGTCTGCCGTATGACATGCTCTACCGTCATCCGTTCCCGGGGCCGGGTCTGGGCGTGCGCGTGCTGGGCGAAGTGAAGAAAGAGTACTGCGACCTGCTGCGTCGTGCGGACGCGATCTTCATCGAAGAGCTGCACAAAGCTGACCTGTACAACAAGGTAAGTCAGGCGTTCACCGTCTTCCTGCCGGTTCGCTCTGTAGGCGTAATGGGCGATGGCCGTAAGTATGACTGGGTTGTCTCCCTGCGTGCGGTGGAGACCATCGACTTTATGACTGCCCACTGGGCGCACCTGCCGTATGACTTCCTGGGCCGCGTATCCAACCGTATTATCAACGAAGTGAACGGTATTTCCCGCGTGGTGTATGACATCAGTGGTAAGCCACCGGCGACGATCGAGTGGGAATGATGTATAGCTAGTTCATAATACATTATATTTATTCCGTATGACCAACCCTCTGTTTTCACAGAGGGTTTTTATTTATAACTACTCATATCTATTCGCTATGTTATATTTATCGTCGGTACAGATGACGTTATTATCCACTCCAGAAAAACTTTCCTGTATGTATTGAATGTCGGTATTATTACCTGAATTCCGCATTCGAAAAAAATCTAGCCTATATATTCGACCTGACAGAGGAGTATCGGTTATGGTATTTATAAATTAATTATCATTGTGATTTTTTGCTGTTCTTTTAATGTAATAAATATCATTGGCGATAAAGGTGACTAAGAAATTTAAGAATCATCAGCAATTGTTTAAAATGTGGCGATGCATTCGGTGGGGAAATCAATAAGGAGTAAATTATATATTGCTGTGAATATGTTTGCCATTTTCAGAAGTGATGTCATTTAAAAATTTATGGCGTTTGTGGTCTTAAGGTAATGCGAACGGATTGAACAGAATTCTTGCTGCCCAGACAAGAAAAATGATGTTGTACCTCATATTTACATACAGACACTGTATTGGTATAGGGTGTATTATTTCTCGGTAATCTGATTAATATTACTTGGTTGATAATATTTGATAAATATCACAATGAATCTAATCGATAAATGTTTTTCAGGTGATAATATCCGCAAGGGATGCACGCGCAACGGGCGCTGCTTTACTGGAGAACTGCAATGACAGTTTCAAACGTAGTTGACCGCAACGATTATTCATGCGATGGGACCTGTTCTTCATTTTCGTATACTTTCCAAATTTTTCAAAAAACAGACCTGGTCGTTTCAGTTGTCGATCTAAATGGAATTACCACTGAGCTGCTTCTTGATAGTGATTATAATGTAACAGATGTGGGGGAGTATGCCGGAGGCACTGTTGTGCTCTCCAGTCCCCCGGCAAATGGCTGGCGTATCGTCATAATGCGAGAGATAAAATTAACAAAAGGTATAAACGAAAGTAAATCAGCGAAAGTAAATAACGACCCTGCGGTGGGAGATATGGGGCATCTTGCAACAGGTTTACCGGAGTCAGGATATGCTGTGGAAACACCGAGTAACCCGGTAAATCCATCTTATGCAGAACTGAAAATTAATTCATTAGCAGGTTTCGATAATATTGGGAGCTTGTTTAATATTGCGGAATTGCGCGGTACAATTCCCTCAACCGTTGATATGATTGTCTATGTAGCGTCTTCTGCAAGCGTTAGTCATGCGGAAGAGCACGTTGGTGGTGGTTTTTTCCAGTCGTTTGATAATTCTGTAAATGCTGTTATTGATGATGGGGGGATCGTTATTAAGCCTGATTCTGGTAGTATCTGGTGGCGTCGTATTAACTTCTCAGATTATGACATGTGTTTCTGGGGAGTAAAAGCGGATGGCGTTACTGATAATGCGGCAGCAATAACCTTGGCGACCAATTACGCGCGTGCTAACCATATCATATTGAATGCACCTGCTGGGCGCATAAATACCAGCCAGATGGTTCCTCTTTATAATAATATGGGGATACGAGGCCACGGGAAAGCGGAAAGCACTGTTTTTTATAAAACAACTAATGATATTTTTGAATTTAAAAAAAATGGTGTTACGCAACTTTCTGTTGACGCACTTGTTGGTTTTGTTCCCGATCAGTGGGATTTAGCTGATTTCAGCATGGAAAGCTTTGCTGTTCACGTAACCTTAATAGGGTGTATGTTCAGGCGTTTGGGTTTAAATGCTAATAACGTAGGCTCTATAAGTCCAGCTTATGGATTGTTCATGGGTAAAGTTGCCTCAGCAGTTATCCGCCAGGTTAGTATTGAAGGTGGACGAACGGGTATTAAAGCTTACAACACTTTTTCAGGAATAATGGAAATGGTGTCAGCGGTTCAATACAATGGCTACGGATTTATCGGTATTGATATTTCTGACTATCGAAATGGGATTATGTACAACTCCGGTACCAGTATGGATATGCGTATTGTCCAATGCAGAGGGTATCAGTTCGGTTTTTCAATACAACGCTTACAATATAGTACGATGATTGACTGTACTGTTGAGGAGTGCGGCCCGATGACTGGAGAAACGATTAGCTATGCGTTCGATTTTACAGATCCTTTCTGTATTAGCATGGTTAACTGTGCTACTGAATTTGTTAAGGGCGGCCAAATTAGAGTATTAGGATTTAATAACCCCTTATTGAGACCTTCGCTTAAAGTTACTGGTTACCTGGCCATCGATCAGCAAAATCCTGTCGTGCCTACACCCATGTTTATGGTTGATAATGGAGGCATTGCGCCAATGAACATCGTTTTTGATGCGTGTGAATTATCGAGAGATACTACGCAACACAACCTGACGGCGCCTGGTGTATCAGGAGTGGGAGCTAAGGTGATTGTGATTGGCTGTGCGGGTGAGGACTTTACAGCGGCTGGAAGTGGCATATTTACCAGACTTGCCTAATCAAAAAGCATGGCGGGAATTTTCCCGCCATTACTCACTTTTTTACACGTATTTACGATACTGCACTGTTATAAAAATTGTTCTTCTCGTTCAATACGAAAAAAACCGACAACCGCAATAAGAAACTCAGGTGGGCTGGGATGCGGACCTGAAAGCCGCTTAACATAAACTGTCCCACTCAAAGAGGCAGTTTATCGTGCGGGCTTTTTTTCACCGGTCTCATTTCACCGCTTGCTCAATCACCCGGACAATCTCCTCCGGTTGACTCACCATCGACACATGGCTTGCCGCCACCTCGCTGGTTTTCGCATCAATCGCCTTCGCCATTGCCCGCTCCAGATCCGGGTTGATCATCCGGTCACTCTTGCTGACCACATACCAGCTCGGCTTATCGTGCCAGGCTGCATGCGTGACCTTTTCCGCAAAGGCATCCGCACGGATCGGGCCCTGAGTGGCGATGAGCCTGTTTTGCTCATCAGCCTTAATGTCCGGCGCAAAATCCTGACGTACCGATTTGCCCGGCAAATAGAGAAAACCGTCCGCGGTTTTGGCGATGCCTGCGCTGCCCGGTGGGGCAGAGTAGCTCCCCGCCAGATCCGCCGTCGACTTGCCCGAGTCCGGGGCAAACGCCGCCACGTAAACCAGCGCTTTGACCCGCGCATCGTTACCCGCCTCGCTTATCACCGTGCCGCCCCAGGAGTGGCCTACCAGCACCACATCCCCGTGGGCCCGGGCGATGGCGCGCTGGGTTGCGGCGACATCCTCTTTCAGCGAGGTGAGCGGCAGCTGAACGGCGATGACCTCGGTATGCTGGCGTTGCAGCTTGTCGATCACGCGGTTCCAGCTGCTGCCGTCGGCAAACGCGCCGTGCACCAGAACGACGGTTTTATTATTCGCCAGCGCGGAGCCGCTGGCGGCGGCCAGCAGCAGGCCCACCGCAACGGTATGGATAGACACTTTTTTCATGGTTACGCCTCAGCGATAAATATCTGCGGTGCCAGACAGGGTGTTGTTCCCCCCGGCGGAGGTAATACGAAATGCGCTGGCGCCCGCTTTATCGGCTTTGGCCTGCAGTTTTGCCTCCAGATCCGCCAGCGACGTCGCACCGCTGCTGTCGGAAACGGTGCCGATCTTTTGCTCTCCCTGAGGCTGGTTAATTTCCTGGGCGGCGAAAGCGGAAGAGGTCATTGCGGCAGTGAAGGTCAGGACAGCAATCAGTAATGTTTTCATGGTTTAAATCCTCAAAAATAAGTCAGGGGTTGCGTTCAGTGCATAATCGCGGCATGCGGCGGCACGGTGAATTCAATGGTTTTACGATCAACAGGTTTATGAGTTGGGTCGGCGAGAATAAGGGTCACCTTGTGATGACCTGCGGGTAGCCCCACCAGAATGATCGGTTCACCGCTGGCGTCGGCCCAGTGCCAGGGATTGTCATCCACGATGACGTGGATATGGCCGATGCGCGGCGTCACTTTCAACGCCTCAGGCCCGAACACCGGTTCAATGCGCATGTTCTCTGCGCGGTATTGAATAAAGACCGCGCCTTTACTCAGCGGGCCCGCCAGCGGCGGATCCACAATCAATTTTGCCGGTGGCTGGGGCTGTTCGAGCGGTGCTACGGCAGCAGGGCCATTCACCTCCGCCGCACTAAGCCCGCTTAACGGTGCGGCCCAGGTACAGCCTGATGACAAGGCGAACAGCGTGAGCAGGACATTTCGATGCATCATCCGGGTATCTCCTCTTCAGGTAATCAGTGACGACAGGTACAGAAAACCATTTTTATGTATCAGGTCTGTTTGCTGTGGGCGGCTTTTTTGTATGGCTGCGTAAGCAGGGGGGCGGGGATACAGTGCGATACATTCCGCGCATGCGCAGGGGAGATTCTGCTGGCAGGGTGTCTGCAGAGGCACCCGGCTGGGTGCTCAAGCCAACAGGAGAACGACCATCATGAATCACGAAAAAGTAGCGTTGATTTTCGGCGGAGCACGCGGGATCGGAGCGGCCATTGCGGCGCGACTGGCACGCGAGGGCTATCGGGTTGCCATTACATGGGTATCCCGTCCGGACCGGGCGCAGGCGCTGGTATCAACCATTGCGCGTCAGGACGGCCAGGCGATAGCCATTGAAGCCGACAGCGCAGATGCGGCAGCAATCCAGGCGGCAGTGGATACGACGCTGCGCCGCTACGGCAGGCTGGATGTCGCGGTGGTGAACGCGGGTGTGCTTCGCCTTGGAACGATTGAGGAGTATGCCCTGGCGGATCTGGACGCCACGCTGTCGGTCAACGTACGCGGTGTCTTCCTTGCCATTCAGGCGGCGGTGAAGCCGATGACGGAAGGGGGGAGAATTATCACCATCGGCAGCAATACCGCCGTGCGTACCGGGCATGCGGGCAGCAGCGTTTATGCCATGAGCAAAGCGGCGGTGGCATCGATGGTGCAGAACCTCGCCCTGGATCTGGCGCCACGGCGCATCACCATTAACAACATCCAGCCAGGGCCCATCGCCACCGATATGACCGCCGGGATGGCGGAGCAGATCATTGGTAGCATTCCGTTGCAAAGAATGGGCGAGCCGGACGAAATCGCCTCGCTGGCGGCCTGGCTTGCCGGGGCGTCATCCGGCTACATGACCGGGGCAAGCCTGACCATCGACGGCGGATTTGTTCTTTAGTCACTCAGGGCAGGGATGCCCTGGCCCCCACGCGCGGCCTGTCCCTTCACCATCGCCACCGCCAGCCCGGCAATCACCAGCGTCAGCCCCCACGACAGCCACATCGCCCCAATCGTTCCTAAAGCCCGGTTCAGCCACGCATAGGCCAGCGGAGAAGCCGCCGCCATCAGTTGGGCCGGGATCAGCAGCACCCCGGTGCGTCTGGCGTACTCTTCAGGAGCAAACAGCTGCAACGGCAGCGTAGCTTTGACGATGGTCACCAGGCCGTTAATCGCCCCATAGCCCAGCACAAAACCGGCGGCTGACCAGAGGAAAAGCGTACTGCTCAAGCCGAGCATAAAGCAGACCGGCATGGCAAGGGCGGTGAGCAGGGTCAGGCTCAGCGGAGTCAGTCCCGCTCCGGCCACCACCTCCAGGAACCGCGCCCCGGTCTGCCCAATTCCCCATAACATGCCGACGGCAACCGGCAGCCCGACGCTGGCGATAAATATCGGAACGCATCGCTGATAACCTGCGGTAATTCGCTGATATCGCGCACTAAATAGTTGTGCTTGGTGATGGGGATAGAGATGCCGTAGGTGTCCACTTCCTGAAACGCATCG
>NZ_JBBCPK010000057.1:0-31189 GCF_037150775.1 Leclercia sp. M50 | reverse complement strand
GAAAAACCGCGGGGGTGGTGATGCTGATGTCCGTTGCGTTTACGGCGTTTGGTCTGAACAGCCTCTTTCAGGGGGCAAACGGGCTGGCCGACCGGCTGGAGAAAACGCTGCTGCAACTGGCGCCAGGGAGCCAGACTCCGCCGACCCTTCAGCCGGTGGCACAGCCGGTCACCACAAGCGCGATGCCCTCTCTGGAAGGTGGTACCGGATGGCTCAACGGCGAGCCGGTCAGCCCGGCGTCGTTAAAAGGCAAAGTGGTGCTGATCGACTTCTGGACCTGGGACTGCATTAACTGTCAGCACTCGCTGCCGTACGTTCGCGACTGGGCCAACAAATATTCGTCACAGGGTCTGGTGGTGATCGGCGTCCATACCCCCGAGTATCCGTGGGAGAAACCGCTGGCCTCGGTGCAAAAAGCCATTAACAAATGGCAGCTGCCGTACCGGGTGGTGACTGACAATAACTATAAAATCTGGACCGCCTTTGGCAATCGCTACTGGCCTGCACACTACTTCTTCGATGCCAAAGGGCAACTGCGTTACGCCTCTTTCGGCGAAGGGAATACTGACAAGCAGGAGCAGGTGATCCAGCAGCTGCTGAAAGAGGCAAAAGCGTAGCTACGGTGCGCGTCGGGCGATGATAAACAGCCGCGGAAAGGCCAGCAGTATCTGCCCGTTTTCCTGAAGTGGATACTGCTCCTCCAGCAGCTGATGATAGCGATGCAGATAGCGCTGCTGCTCACTCTCATTGAGATCCTGAAGCCACGGACGCAGGCCGGTGGCGCTTACCCAGTCGACGATCGCCTGGTGGGAGGCCATCTGGTGATAATAGGTCGTACGCCAGATATCCACCTCGCAGCCTGCCTCGGTCAGGATATCGTAATAGGCATGGACGCCGGGGAGCGCTGCCCGGCCGCGATCCGGATAATCCTGTTCAAACGCCACCTCACGCATCAGCACGTGGGTGGGCTCCAGGTCGTTATCCGGCATCTGGATAGCCAGTACGCCGTGCAGTTTCAGCATTGAGACCAGATGCGGCAGCAGCTCATAGTGATTCTCTACCCACTGCAAGGAAGCATTGGCGTAAACCACGCTCAGGGTGCGTTCGGGACGGTAGTGGCGAATATCCGCCTCAATAAACCGACAGCCTGGCAGGGTGGCTCTGGCTTCTGCGAGCATGGCGGGCGAGGTATCGACGCCGGTTATCTGCGCCGTGGGCCAGCGCTGCTGCAACAGCGCCGTGCTGTTGCCCGGTCCGCAGCCGAGATCGACCACATCGGTAACGTTATCCAGCGCAATCCGGGACAGCAACTCTAAGGCGGGGCGGGTGCGTTCCGCGCCATATTGCAGATACAGGCCAGGGTTCCAGTCGGTCATGCGGGCATCTCCAGTTTGCTCTTTTCTGAAGTGTAGATGATGAGGTTTCAGACATGACAGAAATCCCTTTCTGTCGGTGCGCGGATGTTAGACGATCTTCTTCAGGGCGACGTGGTAGAGCAGCATGATGGTTTTGCCGTCGACGATAGTGCCATCATCAATGGCCTGGAGCGCCTGTTCTATCGGCCATTCCAGCACTTCGATATCTTCACCTTCGGCCTCGATACCGCCCCCTGCGCCGGTGCGATCCCCTGCGTGATATTCCGCGATGTAGAAGTAGAGCTTCTCGGTGACGGAGCCGGGGCTCATAAAGGCTTCGAACACCTTCTCCACCTGGTCAATCTGGTAGCCAGTCTCTTCTTCCACTTCGGCTTTGATGCGCTTTTCCGGGGCCATGTTATCAAGCAGGCCTGCGGCGGTTTCGATCAGATAACCGTCGTGACCGTTTATATAGACCGGAAAGCGAAACTGGCGGGTGAGGATCACCGTTTTTTTTTCGCGGTTATAGAGCAGGATGGTTGCGCCGTTTCCCCGGTCGTAGGCTTCGCGGTTCTGACGCTGCCACTCCCCGTTGCGACGACGCAAATCGAAGGTATATTTTTTGAGTGTGTACCAGTCATCTGACAGCGTTTTGCTGTCGAGGATGCGTACTTCTGCACGAGTTGATTGCACGATGCCTCCTGAATAGGTAGAGTGACCATCATAGTCTGCACATTCGTGCAATATCAAGATCAAACATGCAGCCTCAGGAATCTCTCATGCTCACCCGTCAACGCAAACAACTGATCCTTGAAAAACTGAATACCAAAGGGGAGGTGCTCTCTAAAACCCTCAGCATCGAATTTCAGGTATCGGAAGATACCATTCGCCGGGATCTGCGCGAGCTGGCAGCCGAGGGGCGTTTACAGCGGGTGCATGGCGGCGCGCTGCCAGCATCAAAAGCGGTATCCAGCTTTGCCGAGCGCAGCCACCTTGGCATCGACGCCAAAAAGCGGGTGGCGCAGAAGGGGGTTGAGCTTATCTCGCCGGGACAGGTGGTGATCATTGATGGCGGGACGACCACGACCGAGCTGGTTCGCTGCTTGCCGACGGATCTCTCCTTTACGGCGGTCACCCACAGTCCCGGTATTGCGCTGGCGCTGGTGGACCATCCCCGGGTTGAGGTGATCCTGATTGGGGGGGGTTTGTTCCGCCACTCTATCGTCACGGTGGGGGCCGCCGCGATTGAGGGTATCGAACGTATCCATGCAGATCTCTTTTTCATGGGAGTAACCGGTATTCACCCGGAAGCAGGGTTAACAACCGGTGATTATGAAGAAGCGTGCATCAAACGCGCATTTTCCGGCAGGGCCGCCGAAACGGTGGTGCTGGCGTCGCCGGAGAAGATAAATACCGCTTCACCCTTCCTGATTGGCGAGCTTTCACTTATTAACACCGTAGTAGTTGAACCGGATACCGACAGTCGCTGGGTTGAGGCAGTGGTTGGGCAGGGCGTGTCGGTTGTTAAAGCGTGATATGGAAATGCTGATCGCAGGAAGAGCGTAGCCGTATAAGCTACGCTTTTGCAGTAACCTGTTCATGACTAAGGACTGCGTGATGCTGCAAAAAATCAGCCTTCTAACCCTTGCCTGTTTACTCTTCACCGGCTGTATGTCCATGTCCGGTGAGGGCACTTCACCCGAAGAGAAGAAGTTTCGTAAAGTCGAGGCCGCGGCGAAAGAGTGCGCCGAGATTGTGAAAAACCAGACTATCGAACTCACCGCCGAGGGCAAAGACGCCGACACCCGCTGGACGACCCTCGACTATGTGGGGCCCGATCAGCGTACCCGCACCGTAGAATATCGTACCTCGTCGGTGCTGGATAATGGCGAACCGGGCAGAGCGTGGCAAAGCTGTATGTCGGATAAAAAAGCGCTGGTGCCTGAGCTGAAATTATAAGGTCAGGCCACATGGGGGAGAAAAAAAAGCCGGTAGCCATCTGCCGGTTTTTTTTGCTATGCGGCCCGGCTTACAATATACTAAAATACATTATATAAATATGTATATTGATGGGTGCATATCGTGACTATGAATAGCGATATTCAGGATGCAATGAAACAAGCGGCACTGGGGGCTGCGGAGCTTTTGCGCGGTTTGTCCAATGCCGACAGACTGCTGTTGATGTGTCAGTTAAGCCAGGGGGAAGCGAACGTCGCGCAGCTTGAAGAGGCGGTGGGGATCCGTCAGCCCACCCTGTCCCAGCAGCTGGGCGTATTGCGGCGTTTAAAGCTGGTGGAGACCCGACGTACAGGTAAACAGATTTTCTACCGGATTGAGGATCCGCGGATCTTCACGCTGCTCAACACCTTATATGACCTCTATTGCCCACAGAAAGGTGCCGATCATGATCGTTGATTTCGCTCACTTTACTCCGTTGAGTAGCCTCGCGGGGGGGATGTTAATCGGGCTTGCCGCCATACTGCTGATTCATTTCTGCGGGCGAATCGCCGGGATCAGCGGCATTGTGGCGGGGATGCTGACGAAACAGACTCGGAACGAGGGGGGGGGGGTAGGCTTTTTTGCCGGTCTTATCGGTTCACCTCTGCTGTTCAGCCTTTTCTTTCCCTTACCTGAGATAACGGTTCAAACCTCGTGGCCATTGATTATTGTGGCGGGCCTGCTGGTGGGCGCCGGGACGCGCCTGGGATCCGGGTGTACCAGTGGGCACGGCGTCTGCGGACTGTCGCGTTTTTCCAGACGTTCCCTTGCGGCCACGCTGACCTTTATGGCGGTCGGTATTATTACCGCAACGCTGGCCGGTTTCTGGCTCGGTTAAGGAGGAGATATGTTAATGGTCATTGCCGCGTTTCTGTGTGGCCTGATTTTTGGCGTGGGTTTGCTGATAAGCGGGATGGCAAATCCTGAGAAGGTGCTTGGCTTTCTGGATCTCTCTCAGCCCTGGGATCCCTCTCTTGCCTTCGTGATGCTCGGGGCGATTGCGGTGGGGATAGTCGGCTTCAGGTTAGCTAAAGGCAAACAAACGTCGTTTTGCGGGGCGCCGATCCGGCTGCCGGAGAATAACACCGTAGACCGCGCGCTGCTGATGGGCGCTGTTCTGTTCGGCCTGGGTTGGGGGCTGGCGGGTATTTGTCCCGGACCGGCGCTGGTCTTACTGGGTGCGGGCGCAGGGAAGGGAGTGCTGTTTGTGTTGTCGATGCTGGCCGGAATGTGGTTCGTGAACAAGGTCCGGCCAGCGTAACATCGCGATTCAGGACATTGACTCCGCTTCTGGCAGAACAAGGGAATTGAGGACATGGTCCTGCCAGATCCCGTTTATCTTGAGGTAGGAGTGGGCATAGCCCTCTTTGACAAACCCGAGGCTGGCAAGCGTTCTACTGCTGCGCGCGTTATCAGGAAGATGGTTTGCCATAATCCGGTGAAAGCCGTAATGCATTTGTACATAATCCAGAGAGTCTTTAAGCGCCTCTTGCATGAGTCCTTTCCCCTGATGAGCGTGGTCGAGAGAGAAACCGAGATAGCACGCCTGGAAAACCCCAAAGATAAAATTGGTGAAATTAATGCTGCCGATGATGTTATTTTCACCTTTTAACGTGAAAACGATTTGCAGACATTTTCTTGCTTCATAATCTTTCTGCGCACTCGCAATCCGTTGGGACACGCTATCAAGTGTGAAATAGTCTTCATCACGCAATGGTTCAAAGGGCGCGAAAAATGAGCGGTTTTCCAGCAGGAAAAGCTGGAATCTTTCTGCCAGGTCGGGCGTCAGCAGCCAGACATCTGTACGTTGAGTGGAAAATAACTTCATATGTATATCTCATTAACATTGTGGTTACATCTATTGTACTGATTACAAGATTGATTTTCAGCTGACTTCAACCTACTAAAGTTAGACTGGTAACCCTGACCCGATTTGCCCGATCCTGTCAGGTCATTCCTCCCTCATCCAACTGTATAAAGAAAGAGAGCGCTATGAAACTCTATGTATATGAGCATTGCCCGTTCTGTATCCGCGCGCGAATGATCTTTGGTCTTAAAAAGGTGCCCTTCGAGCTGGGCGTGATAATGGAAGGGGATGTCGAAACGCCAACCCGTATGGTGGGCAGAAAGGTCGTGCCGATCCTGCAAAAAGAAGAGGGCGCTTACATGCCGGAAAGCATGGATATCGTCCATTATGTCGATCAGCTTGACGGCAAGCCGGTGATTAAAGGTGAATGCGATCCCCTGATTGAGGCCTGGTGCAAAGAGAACACGCGCACCGTCTTTAACCTGGCGATCCCACGTTTTACCCGGGCAGATTTTCAAGAGTTGTCCACCCCAGCCGCACGCGAAGCCTATACCCAGCGTGAGATAAAAGCGTTTGGCGATCTGGAGGCATTACTGGCCAATAGTCAGGCCTGTATCGATACGCTGGTGGATGAACTGGCTAAAATCGAGCCTTATCTGCGTGCCAGACACCCGATAAGCATCACCGATTTTTACCTTTTCCCGGTGCTGAACTCGCTGACAATTGTGAAAGCGTTCCCGTATCCGGACTACCTGAGCGGCTATCTGGACCACGTTGCGACGTCCTGTAACGTACCGCTGTTTACCGATAAGGCGTTGTAATTGAAGGGGAGCCGCCCCCGAACATATTAAGCAGGTTTACCCAGCGCATTTTTGGCTGCAACACAAACCGGGAAGTGCTATACTGTATATAATTACAGTATAGGGGGTGCATAATGGCTGTTGAAACAAAATATGTTGTCGTAAGAAAAGGTGAAGAGAAAATGACATTTGCCAGTAAGAAAGAGGCTGACGCTCACGACAAACTGCTCGACCTCGCAGAAGCGTTCACCGACTGGCTGTTGCAAAGTGACATGCAGATGGATGAAACGCAGGCTGAAAATCTGGGACTCTATCTCGCCGAGCAGAAAGAGGCCGTGCAGCATATTCTGCGTACCAGCAAACTTCCCGATCTTAATGCCGCAACAGCAGCAGAGAAAGCAGCGTCAGATGAAGGTGGCAGTAAAAAAATCAGAGCAGTTAAAGCTGCCTGATCAACACATCATCGCTGAGCCTGTCGCCGCAAGCGGGTAACTGCTTGCGGTTTTTTTTGTCATATGCCAGGCGCAGATGGTTGATTGTGGTGAGGAAGGCAGGTAGCGGGCAGAGCATTAACATAATCGTCATCGCCTGGACCCGTTTCTCGCTTAACTACAGAAGCGGCCCGTTTAAGCGCGGTGCGGTAAGTCGCTCATTATCTCTTGTATTTCATTGAACAGTCTTGCCAGATGGAAACCATCGCAAACGGAATGATGGACCTGAACGGCGAGCGGCAACAAGGTCTTTCCATCCTGTTCGTAGTATTTGCCAAAGGTGAACATGGGCGCGAAAAAGTTCTTCATGTTTGCAACGTTGACATTGAAACTGGTAAACGTTGCCCAGGGAATAGCCGATACGAAAAATATATTGTCCGGTGACTCGCCCTTAGGCCAGTAAGAAAGGTTATTTCCATAGCGTGCAACGTCCTCAGAATAGGTTTTTTGGAAGTGCGCCATATTGCCATCGTAATAACTCCATATTGATGAGAATGTCTCCGTTTCATTATGGAAAATGGTGTAGCTCGGATAAACTTCCTTCCATATAACCAGTTCATCGTCCTTCATAGCCATACGAAACTCGGTATGCCTGTTTACCACCTCAGAAATGATGGAGATGATAGTAGGGTAAAACTTCCAGCCAACATCTTTAATATGTTTCAGCAGATCGGTGATGTCTAAATTAACAGTCTGGTTGATGGTGCTCTGAGCAAAAGACTGAAATACTGCAAAATGTTCCTTCCTGGCCCAACGAGATAAGTCAACAGGCGTATATTCTGGGATTGTTTTTTTCATTTTTAACCCTTTGATTAGCGATGTAATTCAGCGTTCAGCGTAAGATTTTTCCATGATAAACCAGCATATCTCATTATCACGCTGATATGCATCGGTAAAGTGAGGCTGATTGCCAGTTACGTTAAGAAGAGCGGTGACTGCGTCGGTATCTTAAAAATTGCTGCGCAAAGCGCTCCTCTTAAAGCTGTTTTCTGCGCTTCACTGAGTACATCACTTCGTCACTTTTTTTGATCATTTCGTCAAGCGACGAATACTGGCCCTGATCATTGTGCAGAACGCCAGAAGAGTAATTGATGTTATAGGGTTTACCTGATTTTTCGTTGTAATCGTCAACTCCCCGACGAAGCGCATGCAAAAAATCCTCCGTACTGCTTCGGGTGGTAATGAGCACGGCGAATTCGTCTCCACCCAGCCGACCAGCAATATCGCCGGGCTTCAGGAACTGAAACAACAGTCCTGAGAAGACTTTCAGAACCTCATCGCCTTCAGCATGTCCCCAAAGATCATTGATAGGTTTGAATTTATCCAGATCAAAAAAGATAAGACTGAACGGTGTATTACGCTCAGTGAGGGTGCGAAACCGTTTTTCTCCTGTCCGGTAAAAACCCCGCCGATTAGCTATTCCGGTCAGGCTGTCGGTCATTGCCATGCCGATGACCTGAAATTCATCCTCAACAATGAAGGCCAGATCCTTGAGTGAAGCAATATCCTCGTCGTTAAAGCTACGAGGGATGGTATGAATGAGGCAAAGCGTACCTGCCACTTTTCCGTCAGGCAGATGCACAGGATAGCCAGCGTAAAATCTGATGTAAGGTTCACCGGTGACCAGGGGATTATCATGAAAACGCTCATCAACAGATGCATCGTTAACGATAAAAGCGCCATCCTGCAAAATGGCATGCCCACAGAATGAGATATTACGTGGCGTTTCCCGGACACCGAGACCGTCGCATGCAATCAACCATTGTCGCTCGCGATCCAGCAGGCTTATCAGGACCACAGGTACCTGAAAGATTCGCCTGGCAAGCCGGGTAAGACGATCAAAACGCTCATCGTCTCTGGTATCAAGCAGGTCTGCGAGATAAAGCGACTTTAGTCTTTCTTCTTCATTTTCCGGTATGCCGGGGAATTTCATAGAACCTCAACGACTTATGCGCGTTTTTGATATTTTCATCTACACCACAATATTCTTTAGCTGAGTATAGGATAAGCAGAAATTACCCGCCTGTCTGGACACTGATATCTGTTTCTGTCGGGGCTTGTCAGATAAAGAACCGTATCCATTTTTAAAAATGGGGACTCGTTCGCGAAGATAGAGAAAACGCCCGCCTTTACCGCAGGCGGACGATCTCTCTTCTGTTTATTTCGAAGGCAGCAGACACTGTATACCCCGGCGGTTGCACCGCAGAAAAAAGTCCGGGACAGTGCCTCTGACGGGGAAGGGCGTCAAAGAGAGGACAGAGACATTTATTTCGCGGCTTCCTCAATAAGTGTGGCTACGTCCTGAGGATGAGAAACCATCACGACATGAGATGCCCCTTTGATCACCACGGTGTGCTTTGATCCCGCGCGTTCAGCCATAAAACGCAAACTTTGGGCAGGGATATTTTTGTCGCCATCACCATAAATGAAGTAAGAGGGTAATGTTTTCCAGGCGGGGGCTCCCGATTTTTCAGTTAATGCTGCTTCGGTAACAGGTCGTTGTCCTGCCGCCATCAGCGCAGCTTTTTCAGCTGACACGTCATGAGCGAATTGCTGGTGGAACTTCGACTGCTCAATGGACAGTTCGACATTACCATCAGCCAGCTTAACCGGCGCGGAAAGCACCTCGCCAAGCGTGCCTCCGGGGAATTTCCCCGCCAGTTCAGCGGCAGCTTCACCCGCGTCAGGAGCAAATGCGGCGACATAAACCAGTGATTTAACATTTTTCGTTTCCCGGGCTGCGTTCGTTATTACCTGGCCGCCATAGGAATGCCCGACAAGTACCACAGGTCCTTTAATATTGTTCACAACAGAAGAGACGTAAGCCGCATCAGTCGAAACACTGCGCAGCGGATTAGCCGCTGCAACGACGTTATACCCATCTTTTTGCAGGATACGGGTGACATCATTCCAGCTAGATGAGTCAGCAAAGGCTCCATGAACCAGGACAACAGTCGGCTTTGCGGTTTCGGCGAAAGCACTGGCAGACAGCAGAGCGGTAGCAATAGCGAGGGAGGCAGCAAATTTAGACATGATAGTTCCCTTTTTAACACAGTTGATAGGGTATGGGATTGGTGTGGCCTGTATGGAACAGGCCACCTCGTTAGCCGCGAATAAAGCCCAGTACGTCAGCATTAAAGCGGTCGGCCTCTGTCTCAGCCAGACCATGTGAGCCGCCGGCATATACCTTCAGTGTGGCGTGCGCAACGATCTCAGCGGCGCGGTGTGCTGATGCCTTAATGGGCACAATCTGGTCATCGTCACCATGAATAATCAGGGTAGGGCGATCAATCTGCTGCAGATCGCGTGTGTAGTCGACCTCGGAGAACTCATGGATGCAGTCATATTGTCCTTTAATACCTCCCTGCAGCCCGATCCTGCGAAAGTTTTCCCGCAGCCCGTCATTGGTTGGTACATGGTCGCGATTGAAGCCATAGAATGGAATGGTCAGGTCGAAGAAGAACTGAGCACGGTTTTTAGCCGTTCCTTCGCGAATGGCATCAAATACCTCCAGCGGAGTGCCGTCGGGGTTAGCATCGGTCCGGAGCATCTGAGGAGGTACTGCGCCAACCAAAACAACTTTAGCTACACGGGAAGTACCATGGCGACCGATATAATGTGCAACTTCGCCACCCCCTGTGGAATGGCCTACTAAAATCAGGTCCTTCAGATCCAGTGCTTCAATAAGTTCGGCCAGATCGTCAGCATACTGATCCATATTGTTGCCATGGAATGTCTGGTCCGAACGCCCGTGGCTGCGCCGGTCATGAGCGATGACTCTGAAGCCATTCTGGCTGAAGAAGAGCATCTGCTGATCCCAGGCGTCTGACGATAACGGCCATCCGTGAGCAAAGAGGATTGGCTGACCTGAACCCCAGTCTTTATAAAAAATGCCAGTCCCGTCTGTCGTTGTGAATGTGGACATATTGTTCTCCTGTTATGGGTTGTATGTTGTTGTGCAATTGATTTGTGCACGATTTGTTTGTGTGTGAATTAATTTGGCACTGATTTTTGTTGTTGTCAATCGCTTGCAATTAAATCGTCCACAAATTATTTTAGAGGGACTGGAGGACATATGACTAAAGAGATAAATACCGGGGATTTACTCCCGGATGTGCACGGCATGCTCTGCTTCTCGCTATACTCCGCGGGACATGCGTTTACGCAGCTCTATCGCCCAATGCTCGATAAGCTGGGATTAACCTATCCCCAGTACCTGGTGATGATCACGTTGTGGAATCAGGATGGACGCACAGTGAAGGAGCTGAGTGGAATACTCTTCCTTGAGTCCAGCACGCTCACGCCTTTACTTAAGCGGCTGGAGAGCGCGGGGTTGATCACCCGGACACGCAATCCGAAGGATGAACGTGAAGTGCTTATTCATCTGACAGAGAAGGGGGACACACTGAAAATTGAGGCCAGCAATATCACGCGCTGTATTGTGGATACCCTTGGAATGGATGCGGATGCAGTTGCTGACATCAAAGCATCAGTCGATAAGATCCGCGATCGGATACACCGGGCACAGAGACCGGACAACTGATGATGTGCTAAAGGCAATATGGTCCTGCATAACATGAAGTTGTAGGGGGATATCTTCTGGTATTCATCGGGGGGGTAAACCCTGAATGACCCGGAATTTTTGTGCAGGGACCTCCTGCACAAAAAGCCGGTTGTTTACCTGAGGCTCATTCCGGACCTGGCGGAAATAATCAGCAGTGCAGTACAGCACCATGGTCAATTTCCTGAAGACGATTACAGGTGGAGTAGGGAAGGACGACTCCGTTTAGCTGGAGTTCTTTTCGGCCATCCGGGTAATGCCAGACCACAATGTACTTTCCAATAGCTCTACGGCTCAACTAATCATCAATCTGGAAAAGTTCGCCGCAGCAGACCCGGCGAAAGCGCGGCTGCTGGATTTCTGAAGCTCGTTGTTTGCGGGAAATCCAGAGACTGGCTTTAACCATGAGCGACCGGACCATAGCTTAATCATTTTTTACTGGCAATATTTATATAGTACTGTTAGTTAGCCTTTTCCAAATTTCTTCTGAGTGTGACTGAAGCTGTATGAGTATCGTCGTTAACTAGTGAACGTTGGGGTTTCTTCCCTTCCTGTTTGGGTTGTCGCCGGGAAGGACCGTCACTGGCTAGGTTTGACTGAGAAATCATATTACCCCGTTTGCTCTTCACCAGACTGATGGCGGTAATAAAATTTGCATAAGTTTTACTCCCCTTCGTCTTAACTCCCTGCGATGATTATAGTTTTGGAGATTTAACTTAAGGAAGGATGGATGATGAATATACGTTATCCGGTACGGAAAGCCGACGGACGGGACTATAAAAACTATGACGAGCTGCTGACCGACATCCGCAAAAACGCCCACGGTTGGTGGTTACTTGGCGTAAATCGTTACTGGCACGGGGGGATCCATGTCGGAAAGTCATCGTCTCCGGCCTCGGTACTGAGTCAGGACACGCCGGAAAAATCTGTTCCGCTTCAGTTCATGATGGACGGTGAGGTGATGGCATGGCGAGTTAACCGCGATTACGCGGTTATCGAGTGTTGCCAGGAACGCCCCCTGCGCCAGTCCGGCACCTTTGTGCTGGTCAAATCAATGTACAAACCTGACGAGCAGGATGAATCCTCCTGGCTGACGCTGTACCAGCTTTACATGCACATCGCGCCATTGTCAGAATTTCCGAAACGCCCGCTTTACCGGGTTACGCAGAAAGGCCACGGCGTGCGGATGCGTAAACATTCCCGCCATGATGACAGTCGCGAAATCGCGCCGGACGTGCTGGCAAACAAACACGGCCACGCCAGAACGCTCGTTCAGGGCGACACGCTTGCCGTACTGCAACAGAAATCGTTTTTACTGAAACAACGGCCGGAGTCGTTTGCTCTGGTGCAGCGTCTTCAGGACGGTAAACCCGCCGGAGAACTTTTCTGGGTCTCGATGCGCCCGGAATATCTGGAGCCTGACGGCGAATGTTACGTGTGTCTGCCTGACTGGATGCACAGTGCGCTGAATCACGGCGTGTTTGATGATGTGGTGGTGCCGCCTGTGCCGCTGAAAGTGATGGTGAAAGCAGGGGATGCGGTCGGATTCCTCGGCGTTCAGGATCTGGCTGACGAAGATAACTATCCGCAGATTATTACCACGGACTATAAAGCCCATATCGAGCTGCTGAGCCTCGATGAACATGTGCCGGATGTGGTGGCAAACGTGAAGGGGATTAAAACGGGCAAACAGTTCATTAAGCTGAAGCTGAAACGCCCGCTGTACCTGCGAAACGGGGAGGGCGAGGAAAGTACCTTTGAGCAGATGAGCGCCATTACCCAAGCTGATGCCGGAAAAATTATTCCGCGTGATGCCGCGTACCCGTTTACGGATAAAACCGGGGTCACCTGGTTTCAGATCCGTCCGCATACGTGGATGCACCAAGACGATGTGGAACAGCTCAGCCAGCACGATTTAGCCGGGCTAAACTTTCACTCTATCAAGGCTGAACACACAAACGATTTTACCCGCACGCTTGATGAACGCTGGCTGATTGACGCCCTGAAAAGCATCAGTTCGCACTTTGACGGTGAAAAAGGACCACAGTTCGCGCAGGCAAAAATGTTTTATGACAGTCTGATCCACAACGCTGGAAACAGAAGGCCACCCTGCCCGTACCCCGATAAATCACAGGACCAGTATTTGTCTGGTGCGCTGCATACCAATCAGATGAACATCCCGGAATATGCGCGGCGGCTGATAGTGAAACACGACAGCGACTGGCACAGTACCTGCGATGATACACGCTGGTCATCGGTATTTAAGGTCAGGGATGAAAGTCCTGTTGTGAAGATGGCCAACGGGGGATTTCTGGACGCGACGCGCTGGATGGATAAGGTTCCGCCGTTCGTCAGTCAGCGGTCAGTGTGGCATTTTCATCCGCTTGAATTTTTGGAAGTTATTAACCCAAAAGGAAACTGTGCATGTGGCCGGGATATCACTTTAGATGAATTGTGTGATATTGCTCCAAAAGCCGATAAAGACATTTTGGCTCAGTATTTACCAGCATTTAATGATGGATTCCGCGAATTTGGCATTATAATTTGTAGAGAAAAAGCTCATTTCTTGGCTCAATGCTGCCATGAAAGCGGGGGTTTAACACTTACTAAAGAAATTGGAGGTACAAGAGCCAGTTATGCCCCTTGGTATGGACGAGGATTAATTCAATTAACATGGCAAGATGTATATACAAAGTATGGTGCATATGTTAGTGAGGATTTTGAATCAGATGACACTGCCAGAAATAAAATAGCACAATATCCACATTGTGTTAGGTCTGCCTTTTGGTTTTATTGCGTGAATAAAAATGTATCCAAACATGCCAAGAGTGATGACTTTAACATGGTTACAGCACTTATCAATGGTGGATTCAATGGATATAATGACCGGCTTAAGTATTTTAATAGAGCTGTGAGTGTTTTTAAGGCTGAACATCTTAATATTCTTAAGAAAGAGGATGGCTTCTCTTTTGAAGATAGCGAAATATATAACTATCGAGTATATGCGTATAGTTGGGGCCGATACCACGATCCGTTAAGAAATGAAAGCGGTACCGATAAGAATAAGATGGAGGCGCTGAAAGCCTACAGAAGGGCGGTAACACTCTATGAAAGGCGTGGGGATTCAGCGAAAGTGACTGATATAAAAGCTAAAATCAACGCACTTGGTTAACTGAGAAGGGGGTGTCCCCTTCTTTCATATAGTTATTTACATTAGGATGAATGATGAAAAAGGTGGTTTTGTTTTTTGCTATTGTATCTTTCTCTGCTGTGGCTGGTATTACTGACATCACGACAAACCCAGTTGCATTAACAGCGTTGAAAAAAAATAGCGCTCAATATATTGATATTTGCAAAGCGGTCGATGATTTCTGTAAAGACGGGACTTCTATCTGGAAAGAAAGAAATTCTAATGACATCTTTTATTTAACCACTTCTCATCTTCAGTTAATGAAGATGAAAAAAGAAGGTGATGTGTATTCTAAAATAGTTTCATGGGATTTCACTAAAGAAGCTAATAATGAGGATATTCCTGATGATGAACTTACCAAAAACGATGTATATATATATCCGGCTTTATATCCTTTAAGTAAAGTAAAAACTGCCGTTGCGTTAGTCTCGAAATGGTCAACAACTTATTCCGGAGGTGGGCGCGAGGAAGAATACGCAAATTTCATAATGATTAATGATGATGGTACATATCAACCAGCTTTTAAAAATATTCCATTTTCATCAAGAGAAATGATAAAAGCTTGCTTTACCGAAGATGATTATGCAAAAAAATCACATTGTCACGATGAGAGTTGGAGCATCTTAAGCCTTAAAATCACCGATGACTCGAAGGATTATTACTCATGGAAATTCATAACGAAATCATATAATTGGCCTGCATTTAAAGAAAAGTCCTCGACTCAAGTAAGTATTAACGAGAGCGTTTCATATCCATTCCAGCCGCAGCCACAACATAACAAATAAACCCCCATCCTTATGGGATGCGCATAATGTAGTACGCATTATAATAAGCAGGGCGCAGCGAAGCGGCTTGCTTACACAGAACGTTATAGTGCAAAGCTCAAGTCTCAGTCATCGTCCGGTTCTGGCTCTCTTGCCAAAAATCTCCTCTGACTGCGACTGGAGCTGCTTAAGCGCTTCGAGCATGTCGTCGTAATTCAGTGAACGCTGGGATTTTTCCCTTCCTCTCTGGGCTGTCGCCGGGAAGGACCATCACCAGAAGGAACTGACTGAGAGCGCGTGTTATCCCGTTTACTCTGTACCAGATTGATAAACTCCAGAGCACGGCCAAGTCGTTTATTATCCACAATCTCACCCTGGTCGACTTCTGACAGCCGGTCATAGGTAGAGTAGGGAAGTGCCTCACCATTCAGGCGTAGCTCTTTACGGCCATCGGGGTAGTGATACACGTCGATGTATTTACCAATAGCACGGCGGCTCAGATCGCTGTCTTCAATCAGGTACAGCATTTTATCGTACTGTATCGTCAGCGATTTTGAGACTTTGCGATGTTCCCGTACCAGCCCGGGTGGTAATTGACGGTTGCCACGCATCCCACATCGTTGGCTGGCTAGCTAGGCTTAGCGGACCACCTTCGCGGTAACGAACAAGCAGCTGCCGACATTGTCTGTCGCTGATACCGAGATGCTCAGATGCGCGACGAGTTGTCATACGACGTTCGATAATGTCCTGAATAATCTTGACCCGGTTGATCTCTTTCAAAGTAAACACACCTGAGCTTTCTGCGCTCATGATATGTCTCCCGGTAGTTTAAACGATTCCGTGAGACTTACCATAACGCGGACATCTGAATTGAGCTACGGGCGGACATTACTATTGAGCCTCTACAATTATAGTGCGCATAATGTATATTATGTTAAATGCGATCTATGGCAGCAACGCAGACGTACCGGGCCTCGTATTACGCGCCCAGCTTTATCCCCTCGCCTCAACTTCTCATTCATCACCGTACACTCCGACACACCTCAAGCACTTTTTCTCTTAGCCATCGATGACCGGGATCTTTTTCCATTCTCGGATGCCACATCTGCGACACCGTGATGGCACGGGTCTTGAACGGCAGTTCGAATACATGCAGTTGCTCTGTCATCTGCGGGTTTTGCAAATACAACGCCGGAACCATGGCGATAAGATCCGATGCCAGCGCCACGGACAACGCCGTCGGAAAGCCAGGCACCACGCTTGCTACCTTACGCGACAGACCTGACTCCGCCAGTGCATCATCCACAAACCCATGTAATGATCCATTGGGTGCGGCCACCACATGGCCCCAGGCGACATAATCCCTCATGCTGATTTCCGGTAACGATGCCAGCGGATGCGTCTTACGCACGGCGCCGACAAACCGGTCCTGAAAAAGTCGCTGTAGGCGAATTTCCGGCCCCATATTGCCCTGGACGCCAATCTCCAGATCGACCAGCCCCTCGCGCAGATAACGCGACGTTTTTTCAGGCTTGGGCGCAAAACGGAGACAGACATCCGGGGCGGCCTCCGCCACCGCGGCAATCAGCGCCGGGCCAAACGCGACGACAAATCCATCGTTGGCCCGGATAGTGAACAGGCGCGCCAGACTTTCCAGCCTGAGCGTCTCCATTGACGGCTGCAACACTGCCCTCGCCTCCTGAACCGCATTTCTGGCGCGATCCCGGGAGGCTTCTGCCCAGGGGGTCAGCACCATATTTCGTCCGGCCCGCACCAGAATCGGATCGCCTGTCACCTCGCGCAGCCTGTTGAGCGTGCGGCTCATGGCAGATGCACTCAGGTTTAAGCGCCGTGCAGCACCGGCCACGCTCGCTTCTGCCAGCAGAATGTCGAGGGCAACCAACAGGTTAAAATCGGGATCGGACATAATAAACCTCAGATAAGGCGTTCGGTGCAATGATTAAGTGTAAACCATGCGTCTTCCGCCTTATATACCTCGTGCTTATAGTTTCGTCATTAAAACCCCCTTAAGGAGTTCAGATGATGACGCTATTTTCAAACCAACCCGGTGATGAGGGGCTGCCTGGCCCGGCGCGCGCCCGGGTGATGATCGCCGTAATGGTGACCACCCTGATGGGGGTGTTTGATGGCACCATGATCAACATTGCCCTGCCCTCTATGGCGCAAGCGATGCAGGTGCCTGCAAGCTACGCGGTCTGGTTCGCCAACGGTTATCTGCTCTCTGCGGCAATGACGTTGATGATTTTCGCCTCCCTCGCGACGATCTATGGCACTCGCCCCATTTTTCTGTCAGGGCTCGCCACCTTTACGCTGACCTCACTGGGCTGCGCACTGGCAACTACCCCAGAAATACTTGTGGCAATGCGTATTATGCAGGGGATCGGCGGCGCGGCGACGTTAAGTATTGCTCCGGCGATCCTGCGCGGCGTTTTCCCGGGACGACTGCTTGGCCGCGTGCTGGGTCTGCATGCCCTGCTTATAGCATCCAGCACCGCCATTGGCCCGGTGCTGGGCGGCACGATACTGGATACCCTGAGCTGGCAATGGTTGTTTGCCATTAACATACTTCCGGGAACCTTAGCCCTGTTGCTGGCTTTCAGGGCGCTACCCGGAAAAACAACGTCCGGCAAAACTGCGTTTGACCTTCCTGGCGCGCTGCTGTCAGCGACCCTTTTGGGGGCAATGATTATGGCGGCGAACAGCCTTCACCAGGTGGCGGTCTGCTGGGGACTTCTCGCCCTGTTCAGCACGATGCTGTTTATCTGGCATATTCGCCGCGCCAGGTCACCCATACTGCCGCCCGTTATATTCAAGAACGGACGTTTCACCCTCGCGGCATTAACGTCACTGGCCTCTTTTGTCAGCCAGGGGATCACCTTTGTTGCGTTGCCTTTCCTGTTTCAGAGCGTATATGGCTACAGCCCCGTTGTATCCGCGCTGCTGTTCGTGCCCTGGCCGATAGGTATTGTGCTGATCGCGCCCCACGCCGGCCGCTGGGCAGACACGGTTTCTGCGCCGCTGATCTCGACTCTTGGGCTGGCCATCTTTGTTGTGGGGTTGATCCTGCTGGCGATGCTGCCCGCCTCGCCTTCCGTATGGGATATCTGCCTGCGTAGCCTGGTTTGCGGAATCGGATTTGGATGTTTTCAAAGTCCTAACAACCGGGAAATGTTGTCGAATGTTGCTCGCGAACAGGCAAGCTATGCATCCGGGGTATTATCCATTGCCCGAACTTTCGGGCAGTGCCTGGGCGCCGCTGTTGTAGGTATCCTGCTGACCCTCATATCGCCGGTAACCGGCCAGACGTTAAATGAACGGGCTGTCCATTTCGCCCTGTGGGTCGCAGTTGCTGCATCTGTCGCTTCAGTGTTGTTTAGCCTCAGCCGACTGCGCAGAACGCATGCGTTTTCGTTGGGAGGAAGCAATCGTTAATCTTCTCAACTAGACTTCTTAGCGGCTGTACGTCTTTAACTGCGGACGCAGCCCATTTCACTCAGGTTCTTTTATTCCCCGAGAGGTCTATCATGTCATTTGTTACCACCAACGATGATGTCAGTATCTTCTATAAAGATTGGGGTCCTAAAGATGCACAGCCCATTTTCTTCCACCACGGCTGGCCATTAAGCGCTGACGACTGGGATAACCAGCTGTTGTTCTTTTTAGCTGAAGGTTTCCGCGTTATTGCCTCCGACCGTCGTGGTCATGGCCGCTCAAGTCAGGTCAGCGATGGACACGATATGGATTACTACGCCGCCGATGTGTCTGCCGTTGTGGAACATCTGGATCTGCGTAACGTTATCCATGTTGGTCACTCCACCGGCGGCGGACAGGTTGCGCGCTATGTGGCGAAATACGGTCAACCGCAGGGTCGCGTGGCGAAAGCGGTTTTAATCAGCGCCGTACCGCCGTTAATGGTGAAAACGCCGGAAAATCCAGGCGGTACACCGTTGGAGGTTTTTGATGGATTCCGTAAAGCGCTGGCCGCAAACCGAGCGCAATTTTATCTCGACGTGGCGACGGGCCCCTTCTACGGCTTCAACCGAACGGGGGCTGAAATATCCCAGGGGACTATTCAGAACTGGTGGCGGCAAGGGATGATTGGCAGTGCGAAAGCGCACTATGAAGGCATTAAAGCCTTTTCAGAGACGGACCAGACCGACGATCTGAAAGCGATCACCGTGCCGGTGCTTATTTTGCAGGGTGATGACGATCAGGTGGTGCCTTATAAGAATGCCAGCCTGCTTCAGGATGAACTTATCAGCAACAGCACGCTGAAAGTTTATCCAGGCTATCCTCACGGGATGCACACCACGCACCCTGATACGATCAACAAAGACTTACTCGATTTTATCCGCAGCTAAGTCAATGATTCGGGTGGCCTTCGCCACCCGTTTTACTTCCGCGACCCTTATAAGGAGGCTTTCAACCGTGCGACCGCCTCTTGCAGATTTTCATCCGTGACGCTGACGTAGGACATGCGCAGCGTGTTGTGATCCGGCTCGTTACAGTAGAAGAACTCCCCTGGCACGTAGACCACGCCGTTGTTGAGGGTCTTTTTCAGCCACTCGGTAGTATTCATCTCATATTTGAATTTCGCCCACAGGAACATGCCACCCATCGGTTTGTGGAACGTCAGGTGATTGCCCAGGTCGCGCTCCACCGCCTGGCAGAGGATCTCGCATTTATGTTTATAGGCGTCACGGATCAGCGCGATTTGTCCCGCCAGTCGTCCCGTGGTGAGATAGTGATAAGTGAGCGACTGCGACAATGTGCTGGTGTGTAAATCGGTGGCTTGCTTGAGGATCACCACCTGACGCTTCACCCAGTCCGGCAGCACTAACCAGCCTACCCTTGCCCCCGGCGCGAGGATTTTTGAAAAGGTCGAAGTGTAAATCACGTTATCGCTGCACCCCATCTCTGCCGCCCAGGCTTTTAATGGCGTGAAGGTGTTGTCGGTAAAATTGATTTCGCCGTAGGGATCGTCTTCGATAATCACAAAATCGTAGCGCTGCGCTAATTCCACCAACTGCCTGCGGCGCTGCTCTGTCAGCGTAACCCCGCCTGGGTTGCCAAACGTCGGTACGATGTAGACCGCTTTGATCGGCGTGGTCTTAACCAGCGCTTCGAGCTCATCAACGATCATCCCTTCGCCGTCGGTACCCACCGACATCAGGTTAGTCTCTGCGAGCTGCAGAACCTGCAGGGCCGCGAGATAGGTTGGACGTTCAACGACAACAATGTCGCCCGGGTTGATCAGCGCGCGCGCCAGAATATCCAGTGACTGCTGGGAACCGGATGTGACAACCACCTCGTCGATACCGCAGCGGATCCCCCTGCCGCTCAGCAGCTGGCAGATTTCGCCGCGCAGCTCCGGGCTACCTTCGCTCAGACCGTACTGAAAAGCATCCTTCCAGGTGCTGGAGAGCACCTTTTCCATTGCCATTTCCAGCCCTTCGCGATCGAAAAGATCCGGATTGGGAATGCCCCCGCCGAGTGAAATCACCCCTTCCATCTTGCTGTGTTTTAATAGTTCTCTGATCGCCGATGACTGGAGGTTTTGTACTTTGTGGGCAATTTTGTTCTGCGACATCTCTCGTTATCCTGGTTTGTTGTCTCCCAATCTAAGTATCACATGTCGGCGGGTTTGATAATCACTTTCTGTGGCAGAAAAGCGAGGAATAACAATTGCAGAAGCCGGAGCACGACGGCTCCGGCAGTAAGGTTCAGAACTCGATACGGGCGCCGAAGTTATAGCGGCGGCCTTCCAGCATCGAAGACTGGTTGTACGAGGTGCGGTAAATCGGGTTTGCGTCAAACAGGTTATAGATGCCGGTCATTAACGTAACGTTCTTGTTCAGATGGTAACGTGCCCCTAAATCGACCAGCGCGTAGGCTTCTGTTTCGCTGGATTTACCGATGTCCGGTGAGGTGCTGCGCCAGCTCGCTTTGCTCCATAACTCCAGGTCGTTTAGCGCCTGCCATGTCAGAGAGACGTTAGCCATGCTTTCCGGGAAGTCGCTCAGGGCGTAACCCTTATACTCGCCGCTCTGCTGTTCGCTGTGAGTCCAGGTATAGTTGGCATTGGCTCTCAACGATGAGGTGACCTGCCAGTCGCCGTTCAGCTCCACACCGTAGATTTCGGCATCGCTGACGTTGAAATACTGGAAGACAGAGTCAGCGACGTAACCATTATACCTGCACTGCTGCGAGGCCGACGCGGTGCAAATGACCCGGTCGCTGATTTTGTCCTTGAATTTGGTGTAGAAGACGGTCGCGTCCAGCGCCAGCGCATCCTGCTGCCAGTAGACGCCAAGCTCGGTGTTGACGCTCTCTTCCGGTTTGAGATCGTCATTACCGATGCCTATTTCCGAATAAGGATAAGCCCCATACACGCTGGTAAAGCCGGCATTATTCTGGCGCAGATCCGGTTTTTTATAGCCCGCCGACACACCGCCCTTCAGCGCCCAGTTTTCATCAAGGGTCCAGTTGCCGTAGAGCTTAGGCGTGACGTGATAACCAAAGTAGCTGTCGTGATCCAGACGCGCCGAGGTCGTTAAGGTGAAATCCGGGACGATCATCCACGCATCTTCGGCGAATACCGCCCAGCCGTTGCGCGATATTTCGCTCACCGGCGTTACGCCCGGCGCCTCTTTATCTTTAATGCCGAACTCATCGTCCAGCTCATTACGGGTAAAGTTGATGCCCAGCGTCAGCTTGTGGTCGCCGAGGGTAAAGGTGTTGGCGCTGTTCGCCTCGTAGTTTTTCTGGGTAATAAACTGTGATGCCATTCCCGGCACGCGGTACTCGGTTTTCGCTTTCTCGTAGCTGACGAAGTTCTTCACCTCAAGTATGTCGCCATACCAGGCGTGCTGCGACAGCGAAGCCGCGTCGCGGTCGAAGCCCCAGTACCACTGTTTATCGTTATGCGTTTTCTCCTGATTCCCTTTCGTAGCGTTCAGATCCCAGAGCTGGGTCTCCGTTGGCGACAGGGCGATCGTCGCGTCCAGGTTGCCGGACTGATGCTTCACAAAACGCTCGTCGTTGACGCTGTCATCGTCGCGACGGTCGAGATAATCCGCGGCCACGCTCACCCCCAGTTTACCGGGGATCACCGGGCCCATCACAAAGGCATTGGTCTGGTTGGTGTTGCCGTACTCGCTCTTCTCCTGCAGGAAGTAGTTATCCTCCAGGACGCCGGTCCACTTCTCCAGGTTGTACGCTTTTTTAGTGATGACGTTGACCACGCCGCCGATGGCGTCAGAACCATACAGGGATGACATCGGCCCGCGGATCACTTCGATGCGCTCGATGGCGGCCAGCGGTGGCATAAAGGCGGCCTCGGTACCGATATGGTGGCCGTACGGGCGGGATTCGCGGGTGGCCTGTTTGATGCCGTTCACCATGTAGGAGGTATAGGTGGAGTCCATCCCGCGCATCTGGACATCGCCAGTCGCCAGGCTGCCGTGGCCGTTACCCACCAGGAGACCCGGCATCTCGCGCAGGGCTTCGGTGACGTTCTGGTTAGAGCGGGTGTTCAGCTCCTTTTCATTCACCACCGAGATGGTTGCTGGTGCCTCGCGACGCTCCTGGCTGAAGCCGGTCGCGGTCACGACCAGCTCATCTTCGTTAACGGCGGTGGATTCCGCGGCGAAAACGGCCGCAGGAAGATTTGCCAGGGCGAGCGAAACCGCCACGGCCATGCGTGTCTGCTTTATCACAACAGGATCCTTAGAGCTGGGTTAAATCAATCTTGAGCACATAGTCAGCTTTGTTAGCTTTCTCATCCTGCTTGACGCTGGCATAGAGCGTGCTGGCATCGGCAGACAGCACCAGGCTGTTTGGCATCGCCGTGGTTTTAATGGTGTGTTTCAGGTGATAAGTGTTTGCATCGATCACGCTAATCTGGCGATCGTTACGATGGGTGACGTAGACCTCTTCCCGCGCCGGGTTATACAGCACGCCAACGGAATTAGGGGTCGGTACACGATGAAGCAGCTTGCCGGTGTCCAACTGCACAACCAGCAGATCTTTGGTGTTGGTGTCGGCGATATACCCCATCCCTTTGCCACTGTTTAGCGCGATATTCAGGAAATAGTGCTCCGGATCGGCAGGATCGACCTTCACGCGGCTGAGCAGCCTGGATGTTTTAGCATCCAGCGCGATCAGTTCCCCGACGCCAGACACGACATACGCCTTGTCGCCCGCTTCATCTACTGCAAACCCGACCGGCTCAAGTTTTTCAAGGGTTTGGGCCAGGGCCTGCTTCTGGGTATCCACAACCCAGAGTAATCCTTTATCCTTACGCCCTATCCCGGAGACATAAAGACGCTGATGCTTCTTATCCAGCACCACTTCACGCACGTGCACGCGATTTTCTGGATCTGACGTGTCGCTCAGCTGAATTGTTTTAATGGCTTTATCAGTACGGGTATCGAGCAGCGTGACCGACCCTTCCAGCGAATTGCCCAGATAGAGGCGATGATTTTCTTCGTCCAACGCGACGGCGAATGTGCGACGTTCCGTGGGGATCTTCGCTTCAATTTGCAGCGTCTGCGCCGCCAGCTTAAAGACCAGTCCGTCCGTTTTGTCTTTATCAAAGGAAGGCGCTGACGCGGCATAAAGGGCCTGCTGGCCCTTATCGTAGGCCAGCTCGTACACGCCGTGCCCAAGTGGTTGGGTGACGAAATCTTTCTCGGTAAAGGTTTTAGCGAGTGCAGCGCCAGAGTGCATTGCCAGGGAAATGGCGACGGCACACAGAGTTTGCTGTATTAGGGCAGAGGAAGTATGCATGTCATTTTTCTTTACAGTTGCTTACGTAAAGGAAAATGATAATGAAAATAAATATCATTAACAATTGCAAATGGAGTTTACTACCCTACCAATTTTTGTACCGATTTAATCAAAGCGGCTTATTCTCGCCGCCTGGCTTACCAGACCGCGGAAAATCGCCTCGCTTATCTGTTCCGGAAAATCCGCTGGCAATTCCGCCCTGACGGTGGCGATCGCCTCATCTGTGCGGTCGGCCATCTCTTTCATCAGCCTCCGGGCGATCTCCTGCGAAAAGCCTGCGTGCGCAGCGGTACTGATAAAGTGACGAGGCTGGATCATCGCGAAATGGTACTGGCGGTTTTTGCCTTGTAATGCCATGGCCATCTTCGCTTTTTTGGCCGGGATACTCCCTGCCTCAAACAGCGGAAAGGCCGAAATCACATCGTATAACGGGGCCATGCGAAACGAAGAGTCCGCTTCGATAAACAGGCTGAAATTCTTACCGTGACCATCAATCGCGGCCAGCATCCAGAACAGGATCTGCGCTTTGAAGAACATCTCCCGATCCTGCGCTGCCAGGCGGGAACCGAGCAGCAGTTTCATGGCATCGGCGATGCCCGGCCCGCCGTGGGACTCATACTTCAGTGCCGGAGCGATGCCCAGCGCCTGACAAAAATCTTCCTGCGGCAGGCGCATCAGCCACCCGCTGCGGGCCCAACGGCGATCGAAGCGTTCAATAATCAGCACTTTTTTGCGACTAAAGGTGGCCATTTCGGCATGCGCTACCGGAAATCCAAAGGCTTTTGCGATCCGTAAGCAGAGCCACTCGTTTTCACAGCTCTCGCTGAGATCGATATTGTTCTGCTCTATTCTGCCGATCGGCAATTTGAATATATGGCTGGTTGGTGTACTACCCTGAGGCCGCTGCCAGCGATCCTGATACCATAGCAACGCCGTTTTCTCCTGCGCCCCGGCCAGCGAAATGCGAAAATCGGCCCCCTCTTCGCTCATTCCTAACGGGGCCATCTGGTAACCCTCCAGCAAGGAAGCAATCTGCTCGTCATCCAGCGGTTCGGCGACGATATCCATCACCGACGGGATCTCCAGCCCCGGTGGATAGAGCTGAATGGCACCCACGCAGTCTCGTCCGACACTGGCGAGCAGATCAAAGGGATGTGCCGTCTCAACCTGAAAACGGGCCTGCATGCGGGCGATTATCGCCTCTGAGTCTGGCAACAGGTTGCTGAAAAAATTGAAGACCTGCTTTCCGCGGATCCTCCCGTGCTGGAGCGGCAAAGAGAGCGAAATGGCACGTGCGCCAGGCTCTGCCAGCCACTCGGGCGCATACTGAAATGACATCGCGCCGCTGCCATCACGATGCAGCGTACCCACCACTTCGCCATTCATGGCAACAGTCAGACGTTGAGCGCGCATCGTTTACCACTCCTTTGTCCAGTTGGCATGATCGGGCAGCGTCGAGCCTCTTTTCACCACGTGAAGTTCCAGATCCAGCGCTGAGAGAATTTTGAACAGGGTTTCCAGCTTGGTGGATTCAGGTTTGTTCTCGAAATCCGATACCGTGGTTTGTTTAATGCCAACCTGTTCAGCGGTCTCCGATTGCGTTAACTTATTGACCTTACGCTGATCTTTGACAGCCTGCGCCAGTGCGCCTGCCGAGGTCACTTTCATGCTTACCCCCTATAGCGGATATTTAAGGAAAATCCCCTACAGGGGATAAAACAAGAATACCCCCTCTGGCGGTTAAATTCAATTTACCCGCCAGAGGGGATAAAAAAGGGACGGCTACCTCTTTTTTCTGATAAGCGATGATTCAGGGCACAATGTTTAGGTTTGTTTAAAAGTAAAGGCACACTGTATGTTGTAACTATTGAGATCTGTTTACAATATACCCTATGAGAGGAAACTAATACTCCATTATTTATATTCCCGGCAGCGAGAAGCTATCGGAATTAAATATCCGAATCACTAATTAACAGGCCAAGGACGCTAAGACAAAAGTGCCAGAAAACAACAGAGCTCATGAAGAGAGCAACCCAGCAAACTAACGAAACGGGCAAGGCTTATTTAAAGGCCCGGTTAAGCATTATTATCGTTTAACCGAAACGGATCCCATAAAAAAAGCGCCACCAGCAGGCAATGATTTTGTTCATCTTTTTAACAGCCGAAGCCGGACATTGCTGAAAAATGCCGCGTAGCGCCGGAAACTCAGGCTATCATTGATGAATAAGACAGTGATTTTTTCTCATTGAAGACCAGGATGTCAAAATACAACGGGTGAACTCCGGGGTATTCCTGTTGCCCTGTTCCGCTGCTTACAAAATATGTGGGGAGGATGGTTATGGTTGAATGTTTTACAAAAAATAATACTCGCTATTTTCTAAAAATTTATTTTCTGCCATAGGTGTGGGTAATTAAAAAAAGGCCAATGAATTTAAACGTGCTGGCCAGGTATATTTAAAAAGGCCCATAAGGGAGCAATGTATATGGCGATATTCAGGTCATTCTGGCAGGCAGGATTCGAAGGCGCTGATTTTATCACCCGGGCGGGTCATCCCCTTTCAATGGATAACGCAACGGCGCATGACGTACGGCATGCCGAGGATTACCGCGCGCTTAAGCCCTTCAACATGCACACGGTAAGAGAGAGCGTCGGCTGGCGACTTGTCGATAAATCAGGTGGTTACGACTTTACTAACGTCGCAAAAAAAATGATGTCGGCAAAAGAGAGCGGTATCCAGATTTGCTGGACTATCTGTCATTACGGCTTTCCCCCTCATCTCGATTTTTTCTCAACAGAGTTTGTCTCTCGCTTCGCCCACTTGTGTGGCTCGCTGGCGGCGTTTTTGCGCCCCTGGTATGAGGAGCCGCCGGTCTACTCACCCGTCAACGAAATCTCATTCACAGCCTGGGGCATTGCGGAAGGATTGTTTCCTACCTCCCCTCCAGGCGTGGGCGAAAGCGAGCGGGTCAAGCGACAACTCGTTCGTGCCGCCATAGCCGCCTGCGACGCCATTCTGGCGGCCGATCCCAGAGCGCGAATTTTACATTGCGACCCGTTAATCCATCTGATTTCACCGGATGACGATCCTGCAAATATTGAGCAAACCGAAGCGTTTCGTACCGCGCAGTTTCAGGCGTGGGACATGCTGACGGGCAGGCATGAGCCTGAGCTGGGTGGCCATCCGCGCTATCTGGATCTGCTGGGCGCCAATTACTACCACGACAATCAATGGATGATGGGCAACAACCAGCGCCTGCCGTGGCATCTGGGTGACGGTCGGCGACGGCGATTGCACGGAATGTTGCAGGAGACCTGGGAGCGTTATCGCCGCCCTATTCTGCTTGCCGAAACCAGCCATGTGGGTAGCGGGCGCGGCGCCTGGATTAACGATGTCGTCTCAGAGGTGGCTCAGGCGCAGCTGGCCGGCGTAGAGGTTGCGGGCATTTGCCTTTACCCGATTATCGACCGCCCCGACTGGGAGAATAACGCAAACTGGCATCACTCTGGCTTATGGGATGTGAGGCCCGACAAAGAGAGAGAGCTGAATGCCGTTTACGCCCGGGCTCTTAAACATGTCCAGACCCGGCTGGAACACTTTCACCAACTAACTGGCGTCACTACCTGCACCAGCACAGAGGTATCAGGCATGAAAAAAATCTATGTTTTTAGTCATCTGCGCTGGGATTTTGTTTTTCAGCGCCCGCAGCATCTGATGACACGGCTTGCTCAGCACTATCAGATCGTCTTTATCGAAGAGCCGCTGCATTCCGTTGGAAAACCAGAGCTGAAGATTTCCCAACCCGCGCCGAATGTGACGGTTATTCAGCCGCAGACACCGTCAACAGAGCCGGGTTTCCATGATGGACAGATCGCCTGGCTGGAAACACTGCTGGCGGAGATACGCGAAGAGGATGAAACCCCGGTCGTCTGGTTCTACACGCCGATGGCCCTCCCTCTGCTGAAGGTCTTTGCCCCCGCCGTTGTGGTGTATGACTGCATGGATGAACTGGCCGCCTTTGAAAAAGCGCCCCGCCAGCTGTTGCAACGTGAGTCAGCCCTGCTGACGCGGGCGGATATTGTCTTTACCGGCGGGCCAAGCCTGTATGCGGCAAGAAAAGGACGCCACCCGAACATTCACTGCTTTGCCAGTAGCGTGGATGCGGTGCATTTTGAACAGGCGCTGGATCGGGCCAATCACCATCCTCTGCAGGACACTATTCCGCACCCGCGCCTGGGCTATTACGGCGTAATCGATGAACGCATGGATTTGTCACTGATCGCCGCCCTTGCCGATGCGCACCCGGAGTGGCAAATCGTGATGGTTGGTCCGGTGGTGAAAATAGACCCGTCAACCCTGCCGCAACGAAGCAATATCCATTACCCTGGCATGCAGCCTTATCAGGCCCTGCCCCATTTCCTTGCCGGGTGGGACGTCTGCCTGATGCCGTTTGCGCTGAATGAATCCACCCGCTTTATCAGTCCGACAAAAGTGCTGGAATAAATGGCCGCGCAGCTTCCTGTGGTGAGTACCGCCATCGCTGATGTTGAAAAACCCTATGGCCACATTGTGGCGGTCGCCAGGGATCATGCCGCCTTTGTGGCCGCCTGCGAAGAGGCGCTGGCATTGTCTGAGGAAGAACGCGCTTCGCAGCGGCAGATCATGCAAAACATCGTCGCCAGCACCTCCTGGGACACAACCGTGCAAAAAATGCATGAGCTGATTGGGCAGGCGCTCTCTCGTCATCAGGCGCAGGAGACGGCGACAACGGATGCCGGAGGCGAGGATGTCTCACCTCAGGCAGTTTTACGCCTCATTCCCCCTGCCAGAACGGGTTCAGAAGTAGAGCCATGCTTAATTCTGGGCGCCGGGCCAACCGGCCTGAGCGCGGCCTATCATTTTGGCGAAGGGGCAACCTTACTGGAGCGTAATGAGACGGTGGGAGGCTTGTGCCGCTCGGTTCAGGACAAGGGATTTACCTTCGATTATGCGGGACACATTATGTTTTCCGCCGATGAAGAGGTGCTGGCGTTATACAACATCTTACTGGGTGACAATATTCACTGGCAGATCCGCGAAGCCTGGGTCTATACCGACGGCGTCTATACCCGTTATCCCTTCCAGGGATCGCTTTACGGCTTGCCGGCCCCGGTGATCAAGGAGTGTATCCTGGGGGCCATCGAGGCGCGTTACGGTACCGGGTCAGAGGTGAAAAGCATGGCCTCGACCTGTGGCAATAACGCCGAGACGCATCGCCGCCATCATCATGACTGCTGCGCCGATGGCGCGGTGCCGGACTACACCAGTACAGGCCAGAACGTACCGCCGGAAGGCAGTTTTGAAGCCTTCATCTATGAAACATGGGGCAAAGGGATCGCCCGTCATTTTGCTATTCCCTACAATAAAAAATTATGGACGGTGCCACTCTCAGAGATGGAGACCTCATGGCTGGGCGGACGCGTCCCCTTGCCCGATCTGGACCAGATCATCGAAGGTGCGCTGGGCGAAACGGCGAAGCCTATGGGACCCAACGCGCGTTTCGGCTATCCCCTGAAAGGCGGTTTTCAGGCGCTGATGTCCGGCTTTGTGCCGCACATAAAGGGCCGCATTGAGACCGGCGCCGAGGTCAGTAAAATCTACGTCAATCAGCATATTGTCGTGCTCTCTGACGGCAGGCAGTACCGCTATGAGCAGATGATCAGCACGCTGGTGCTGCCGGAGCTTATCCGCCTGATGGGCGACGAAGTACCGCCAGAAATTCGTAAAGCCGCAAAAGCCCTGCGCCATGTCTCCGTCCGCTGCGTCAATCTGGGCGTTAATCGTGACACCCTGACGGATAAACACTGGATCTACTACGCTGGCAAAACCGTATTCCACCGTATTTTCGTGCAGGGCAACGCCAGCCCGTTCTGCAGTCCGCCGGGTGCGTGCGGCCTCACCTGTGAGATAAGCTACTCCCCGGACAAACCACTGCCCGCTGACGGCCAGGCGCTGATCGACAGATGTATTCAGGAGTGCATCGAGGTGGGGATCATCTCGGAAACCGATGAGATCCTCACCAGCAACCAAATCGATATTCCTTACGCCTATGTCATCTATGACCAGCAGCGTAAAGAGAACGTTGAGATGATCAGAAAATGGCTGTTGCTGCACGGCATCACGCTGGCCGGACGTTACAGCGAGTGGGAATACTACAATTCGGACCATGCGTTTATCGCCGGTAAGGCGGCTGTTGAGAAGGTCCGCCAGTCTGCGTATCGCCACTCTGTTTCATAGTGGTGACAGTGTCACGAAACGTAATCAGAGGGCACGAGATGTGCCCTCTTTCCGTTTACTCAGCGGGTAAACCGTTCGCCAGCGTGGAGAAGTAGCGCTGTTTCTGCCACTCCGCACGATTACCGATGACGTACAAGCGTTGTTTCGCCCGGCTGACTGCAACATTAAGCAGATTAGGTCGGCTGGCCGCCCATGATTTAGCGCCGGGCCGCTGAACATTTCCCCCAAGGACAAATATCACAATGCTGGCCTCTTTACCCTGGGTGGTATGCACTGTGCCGGTCTTTTGAGTGTCAAACCCAAGTTCAGACGCCAGTTGGGATAACTTCTGCGCACAATCTTTGAACGGTGAAACCAGGAAAATATTGTCTGGCTTTACGCCATGACTATCCCGCAGGCCCGATAACAACCTTCTGACCGCTTCACCTTCCTCTGCAATCCAGTTACCTTCACATGCCTTGCCTTCGACATCAATCCAGCAACTTTCCGGCAAGGGCAAGGGTACCGCCTTTTTCCCATGAACCATGAGACCGTCATAAGCAACCGCATTACTGACGGTGAACATCGGATCGTCACAGCGGCGATGAACGCGAAGCGGACAGCCAACCCAGACCTGCCCATTATCCGGATCAGGTAAAAGCGTGCCCAGATCCATCGTGTGATCGGCCAGGATTTGTGCCGACACCATCCCCGGCCACCAGCACGCTGAAACGCCATAATGCTGCGCCAGCGCCCCTTCCACGACTTTAGCGATCCCGCTAACCGGTTCCAGCTGCTTTGGATCGCCTACGACAACCGTTCGGGCTGCGCGCCAGATGGCGCCTGCGGCCTGCTGGGGTAACGCCTGACCCGCTTCATCAATAAGCAGCCAGCCAATCGCTTCCCTGCCGATCCGTTTAAACATGCGCGGGACGGAAGCAAAGGTCGTTGAAATGACGGGAACGACAAGCGTGAGGGAATTAAGCGCCAGCTCAGCCTGCTCCTCTGACAAATTCTTGCCTTGTAGCCAGTTGCTCACCAGATTGATGTTGCTGATAAACGGCTCCGGGTGATGCTCAATAAAGGCCCTGTGAACATCCAGTGCGGCCAGGAACAACGCCTGTCGGGCTTTTTGCCACGCGCCGTCCGCCCAGGGCG
>NZ_JBBCPK010000056.1:0-31238 GCF_037150775.1 Leclercia sp. M50 | reverse complement strand
ATTATCTTCTCTCTATGAAAATCAGCATTTTATTCAATTGGGTGAAACTTATCTATTTCATCCCCTTGGTTTGTGTAAGTTTCTTGAGTCCCTTTTTTTACCAAGATGATAAAAGGAGTGAGTTGCACGTCTTTACATTCTTCAAGTACTTTTTTGGTTATAGCGAATTTGTAGTATTTATTGTCAGTGTCATCTCCACTGATGTTGATACATTCTTCAGGTGCTGTAGTTAGTTTGTTCTTCTTTATGATATCTGGAATAATATTAAAAACAGTTTGTTCGTCACTTGATGGACCACTTGTATATCCGGTATTTTTTAAATCTGATAGTTTGAGCCATCCATCGACCGAATCGCCATTTTTCTTGAAATATAATGCAAACAAATATCCATTAAGAATGGTGTATCCTGAAACAACATCACCATTAATTAAAAATAAATTATTAATCTTGCATTGTTCACTTGGTGCGCTGTGGAAGTAAAGTCTTGTTTTCGATACAACCTTAAACATATTCATGGCATGATCTACATATGCTTGTTCCTTCTCGGCTGTTTTGGACAGTTCCGAACAAAAGTCGGTAGCATAGGAATAGCAACAAAAACCATATAATAAGATGGATAGCATGATCTTAATCATTTCAAACCTCTGCTTTTCATATAACTACCTTTCATTATAGCAATCAACTTTGAAGCATAATTAGGGTCTGTGGCATAGCCTTTATCCTGAAGACCATGAGCCCATTTTTCAGGATCATCGCTTTCAAATAGTGAGGCATATCTCTTGTTTTCAGTTAAGAATCTAGTTCTGTCGGAAATACTTTCTTCAAAAGAGTTATATGCTGCAAATTTATCCTTAATTTTAATGTTACTTCCATTGATATGTTCAGTGGTCCATATCTCAACAAATTCCTGTCCGCTTTTAGCCTTTATTCCAAAGAGATTGAAACTATATGTCTTATTGTTTAAATCAACTGGGACCTTACGCCCATACCCCGATTCATCAATGGCCTGAGCAGTTGTTATTGCCGCAGGAATACCTGATTTTTCTTGTTCTTTAAGAGCGGCCTCATAAACAGCATCAGTAAACTGTTGTTTGGTCATCTTGCTCCAATCTATATCATTTCGTGGTTTTAGAGCACCAAGGAACATTATTGGATGCATATGCCATAACGAGGGGCCTAGCTTCTCCGTGGTGACATCCTGCATCCATGCCATTTTATCAAGGAAATCTTCGCTGTATTTCTTCCATTCCGGAGCGTCTTTCTTCAGCGCATTCAGGAAAGGCTGCCAGATAGCATCGCCTTTTTTGAAGTACCAGTCGCTGGGATGTTTTACGATTGTTTTCTGAATGACGTCACGATAGTCAGGATTATGAAGTGCTCTCCAGTATTCCATTGGAGAGTAACGGTCGTTTCCACTATCAATTTTATCAAGAAGGCGCTGATAATTATGCTTCACCAGTGCATGACTGGTCCGGGTATCACCGGTCGCAGCCTCGTAAAGTGCGTTGATAAGACTGCGGAAGAAACCAACAGGCTGGTTTTTCCCATCCAGGTAATCAAAGCTGGCAGGCTCAGCGGTTTCAGTCCTGAAACCCAACTTTGCCAGATCATACTGTGACAACAGTTGAGGCTCTGCCTGGCCTTTGGGCACGTAGGCATTCTCTGGCCGTAGCTGCCAGTATTCCTGTTTTGTTGATTTATCCGTTTCAGTTGTGACTTTGCTCAACGGTAGAATGCCTGCCCGCGTTGTTGATGTCGCTCCTTTTGAGAAAGTGCCTTTCGCGACATCTTTTATGTACAGAGCAAGGCCAGGAGAATACTTCAGCCAGAGCGGGTTTTTCTCCCCCACTTTCTCTGGGTTGGTCAGGAATTTCTCCAGATTATCATCCATGCTGGTACATTCGATATGTACCTGGTATCGTGCCTCATAACCACCATCCTTTGGTGCCTGATAGTAGCCCATGTGCCCAATCGCGTCACCAGCCTTAATAGGGAGCGGTGAACTGAGACTAACTGTTTTATCGAGTACCATGACTTCTTTTGCTGGTGGAGCCAAATGATCCCACCAGCCAGGGCCACTTCCTGGCGCTGGTTTAATATTGTTATTGTCGACCAGCATCCAGACTCTTTGGCCCGATTTCAGTTTTCCGCTATCCGCGTTCAGGGTCGCCAGTCCATAAGTACGTCCCCCTTGGGTGGCGGCGAGGGAAGTATTTGAGGCATCCCAGGTAACAGGAGTCCCTTTGTTTACATTGCCTGCACTCGCTGGCCTCTGGTCGCTGCGGCTCAAATCCATAATCAACCAGTCGGCTTCTGAATATCCAGAGAGCGTATCCTGAGTTATCCAGTGGATTTTTTTCGCACTTTCATAGGCTGAATACGGTGCAAGATGCATATACAAGGTGTAGAAATGTAGTCCGCTGGACTCTTTCTCACCTGGTTGAATATAGTGTTTTACCAGGACAAATGACCCCGAAAAACTTAGTGGACCAGATTCCCAGCCTAGCGTCAGATAATCCTTGCAGACACGATAAGCAACGACTTCCCCATCAGCCATGCAACGTATAGCCTGCTCGCCTTTGAAAGCAACCGGGAAATCAAATGCCTCCAGAGGTGCTTTGCCACTGAGAGCACACCATGGCGTCGTTGCATGTGTGATATGTATACCGCCATGCCACATCCCGCTACGGCCAATCGCGTATTGTCCGGTAGACTCCCCATCCAGATGTGAAAGGATATCCTCCAGGCTCCCAAATTCACTTCCTCGGTTGTTAGAGGGGATCGGCCATACTATTTTGATAGGCTGATTTTTTCCGCCACTACTACTATCAGAAGCAGTATTGTCATTGTAACGATAAAGGATATATGCGGGCTTTACATTTCGATATTGTTGGCCGGGATAGAATCCTCGAAGTTGAATAAAGTCTGAAACCCAGTTTGTACCATTAAACAAAGCAATATGGCCATGAGGATGCCCATCAATAGGTTGAATAATAACAACATCACCTGCTTGTTGTCCTGGTATAATTGCTGTGTCTGTAGGGCCTGAACCTGTATAAGAATAAACAGGCTTAAATCCTACGGTCTCAAAAGATGGGCCGTAATCACATGCTGACGCGGAGTTGCCAATCCTTGGCGGTGGGATCTTAATTTTGACACCACCAGCCTCCACGGCCCTTCTGACGTATGCAGCGCACTTCCCAAGACTTCTTGGTTCAACATGACTATTTATGTAACTAACGGATGCACTATTATTCCACATGGATTCAGCCTTTTTATTCCGTTACGCTGATGATTTTCCAGCTACTGTCGATTTTTTTAAGGAAAACATGGAGTGAGTTTTTAGGTTCAGAATCATCACCCAGAACAACCCCAACCACAGACTTATTTCCATTTTCCGTAATAGTACTGGTCTTAATATTCAGCTTCCAGGAGGGGTATGTCTCTTGAGACTTAGTGAAATAATTGACGTCAGACTCAACCCAAACACCGTACCAGTCACAAATATAGTTCCCTTTATATTGTTTGCACTCGTGTTTTTGTGAACATTTTTTCTCTAGTTCTGATGTAGACACAGAATCGTCAGAATCATAATTACACATTATGGAATCAGTGATGCTATTCATCAGTTGGCCAGATACGTATTTTTTGATTATTGCATTATTATTCCCTGTATCATCCTTGAGATACTCAGAGTAAAAATTATGAACAATATCTGCTGGTTTTATAGATTCAGCAGAAAGCGCCACATGTGAACAAGTAAGGAGGAAGGCGTAAAAAAAAGCATGGAATACGTTTGGGGTTGATAATTTCATATTGAATTCTCACTCGTTAAAATTTGCAGCTATCAAACTCATTTTCAATATAACGGAAACACCTGCAAGTTTTGAACTTATGGTGCTAAGAGCAGTGATTTGAGTGAGCATTGTCTCTCTCCGTTAGTTCTCGTTGCAATGGCCTGTTTTTCTGGATATGAATTTCACCGAATTCATTAACCATTTGTCATTCTTGAGAACAAGGCTGATATCATATTTTGACTCACTATCAGCATGGCAAAGCGTTAACTCAGCGGCAACCTTATCACTGCCCGCAGGCGATGTTTTAACTGCAATTTCATTTACTCAGTCAGGACATATATCCTGAGCATCTACAAAATAATCTGCGCCAGAATCATTATCACTATTAAGTTGCTGAAGATGTTTCGTTGTATAGGTATCAATTGCGTTCTGGCTTTTCTCTGCACCACACTCCATATCAGGATCATTCCATGCAGTGAGATAATCAAAGTAAAACGTTTTAACAACGAACTCTGGACTTTTCGCATTGAGTGTTGGTTTGTTATTCTCTCCAAAGCTGAGGTTTGGAAGTGTCGAAAAAATGAAAGTGAATAACAGCAGTGATTTTTTGAGTTTGGTTTCATTTTAATCAGTCATTAAAAGATTTGCTGCTGATTTTGCTTTCCTGAGTGATATCCGTCAGGCTGAAATTGGGGGTTTCGTTGGGAAGATTTGCGCCTGAGCCTGGTACCAGATAGTCCGACGTCTTGATAATGAACTCACCTGATGAACCATGTTCAATGCCGTTCTTACTCAGCCTCAGGTAAGACCCGCCGCCGTTAAGCGTCAGCGTTTCCGGGGTGCTGATAATAATTTCATCTTCACTACTGGTCACCGTCAGCTGTTTTTCAGAAAACAGGGCCATCGTGTTGTGCTGAGCCTGAATCTCGATGTCTCCCTGGTTGGCAACCAGCTTAGCCCCTTCTTTATGGACAAACATACCCAGAGCTTTTTCTACCGTGACAGACAGATTTTTCATTGCACCGATATCAAGATGTTGACCGGCATTGATCATGGTATTGCGGGTACTGCTGAGCTGAAGATGTTCACCTGAGGTAAATGCCACCCCCTGCGGAGCACTACCCAGCAGGACCGAAGACTGGAGGTCTTTGATTTTGTCGGTTACGAGACTAATCTGGGTATTGATGTCAGAGACCAGGGCTCCGGCGGCTTCAGCGGCGCTGTTCAGGGCCTGCATCTGGCTGTTGGCCTGGTTAATCTGGTTAATCGCAGGCGCCATTTCCAGTACCGGTCCCTGAGCTTTGGCCTGGGCATCAGCCGTCAGGAACAGCCCTTTTGCCGCACGTACAGCGCCATGCTCATCCGTTCGCAGCTCAAAACCGGCCCCGCGCTTTTCACGCTGGCTGTTGACCAGGTGTCCCATGTTCAGCTGCGTTTTGCCATATTCTGTCGCGAGCTTGATATGTTCTTCCTGGCGTTTATCCTCCATCCGCAGCTTATTGTTCGCCGGAGTGCGCCACACGTTCCGCGTATGATTGTCGCTGGTGACATGGTCCGGATGTTCTGAATCATGCAGGGCATAAGCAATGTAGGGACGATCCGGGTCTCCGCCGTCAAATACGACGGCCACTTCCGTTCCGTCGATAAGCGGTGAGTGGAATCCATACGTATCACCGGCATAGGGTTTAGCCAGCCGCAGCCACAGATAGGCATAGCCCTGTTCAGGACTGCTGCGGTCGAAGTCCAGTTTAACCCGGTAGCGCCCGTCCGGGTCGAGCCAGGAATAGGAGTCGCCTTTCTGTGTGCTTTCCACCCGGGCCGGGAGTGAACCTGATATCACCGGGCGATTGAGCAGTGCCGGACGCCAGCAGACAGTTTCGCTATAGGGGATGCCCTCAAACCTCAGCGTAAAGCTGCTTTTGCGTGAACCGCTGGTGCGCACCGTGGTGATGACGATGCCTTCTTTCACGGCATCGGGTAACCTGCCGTCAGTTTCAAGTACCTGACCCGGAGCCAGATGAGGGCTGGAGGAGCGCCCACTGACGCGATATTGCGCATTCAGAATACGTTCGTGACGCAGGTGGGCGAAATATGCACCGGACTCTGTACTTTCAGCGTCACCTGCTGTCAGGAAGGGTTCCGCATAATGGTACGTTTCCCCGGTAGTGATCCCTTCCCTGCTGAAAATACTTTCGGAACTGTCCTGAGGTTTCAGTGCTTCACGGTAGTTGTAGTCACGGGTGGCCACGCTCCCGCTCACCACCTTGTATGCGGTCTGAATATCCCAGATACTCTCCTGGCCACTGTCACTCATCCCGGCCTGGTTGCGTAATGGCAGGGTGACACCAAATTCATACTGCTGCTGACTGTCCTGAAAAATCACCACGTCCTGCTCAAGACGGCTGTCCATTTCATAACGCCAGTAAATACCGACTTCAGCCAGCAGGCGCTGAATAAATTCAAGGTCAGTTTCCCGCCATTGAGTAATGAGCTCACGGGCCGGATACTCGCGGGACAGGCGGAATTCAAAATCTGCCCCCTCCAGCCCGTGTTTACGCAGGATCTGTTCAACCACTTCCGTAACCGACTGGTTGAGGAAAATCTGGCTACCCTTCGTAAAGCCAAGAAGCGCGATACGGGGAACCAGCGTCAGTGCATAACGGGTATCATCATTTGATGTGGATATCCGGCGAAATGATTCCACCACGCCGAAAACCGTCCTGACCGGCAGCGCCGGTGTTCCGTCAAACATCCGGGTCTGGAAGGTAAATGACGCAGGCTTCAGCAGTAACGAATCACAGCCAATATCCGCAGAGGAACAGGTGACTGTCATATCATACCGCCATGGCTGGCTGAGTGACTCAACCGCACTGTAACGCAGAACATCCAGGAAATCGCCGCATCCACGCACATCAACCCGGTAACGTGACTGCCCTGAAACCTGTTGCACCGCATTGGTTGCCTTGTTGATCAGGGAACTGCTCATGGTGCCTCTCCTTCTGTTGGCTCATGAAACGCCAGCACAATCCCCTCCTCTTCATCCCAACCCATCGTCAGGCGCTGCGGCTTCTGTCCTACCGCCATATGAGTGAGCAACTGCTGGCTCAATACCGGCAGGATTTGCTGGTTAAGCAGGCTGTCGATATTGCGCGCCCCGGTATCCGGCAGCAGGCAGGCGGCGGTCAGCGCGTCATACAGGCTTTCGCCGATCTCCGTCGTCATTCCGTAGTGTCGTTGCAGACGTGTGCTCACCTGAGCCAGCTTCATACCGACGATGCTGCGCATGGCCTCCCGCGCCAGCGGACGGTAAATCACGGTCTGGAAACGGGCCAGTAGGGCTGGCTGAAAATGGTCGCGTAAAATCGGGCGCAGCAGTTCGTGCAGGTCACCTTCGGTGGCCTCCGGCTGTTCGTCCAGCATCTGCATGATATGGTCGCTGCCGAGGTTGGAAGTCATCAAAATCACCGTGTTACGGAAGTCGATTTCCCGCCCCTCGCCGTCGCGCATAAAACCGCGGTCAAAGACCTGATAGAACAGGTTCATCACGTCCCGGTGCGCCTTTTCCACTTCGTCCAGCAGCACCACGCTGTATGGACGCTTGCGTACCGCTTCGGTGAGGATGCCGCCCTGGCCGTAGCCGACGTAGCCCGGAGGCGCCCCCTTGAGCTGGGAGACGGTGTGCGGCTCCTGGTATTCGGAGAGATTGATGGTGATAAGGGATTTCTCGCCGCCGAACAGTTCATCGGCAAGCGCCAGCGCGGTTTCGGTTTTGCCGGTGCCGCTTGGACCGGTCAGCAGGAACACACCCTGCGGGCCATTCTCCGGCGCAAGCCCGGTTTTTGAGGCGCGCAGGCGCTGCGCAATAGCGTTCAGCGCGGCATCCTGGCCCACCACACGTTTGCTCAGACTGGTTTCCAGACTCAGCAGTTCCGTCTGCTCATCCTTCATTAATGAAGAGAGCGGCACGCCGGTCCAGTCGGCAATGACGGTGGCGACAGTACGCGTGTCCACGTCCAGCCCAAGCAACGGGTTACCCTGCTGAACTACTCTCAGTTGCTGTTGCAGGTCGGCAATCTCCGCCTGACGCGAGATATCCGCGCGGCAGGCGAGCAGTTCTTCTGTGAGTTTCAGCTCCTGGCCGTACTGCGTTTCCAGCGCGTCGAGCTGCAGGATAATGTTGATTTCGTCCTGTTCGATGGCGGCCAGGCGCTCTCCATGGGTGGCGTGACCCACCGCCATATCCTCCAGCAGGGCCTGCTTTTCCATCGCCAGGGCCGTGAGCTGCGCCTTCATCCGGGTTAGCGGTTCCGGCACAGTGTCAAGGCTCATGCGAATACGCGCCGAGGCGGTGTCCAGCAGGTCCACCGCCTTGTCCGGCAGCTGACGGCCGGTGAGGTAACGCCTGGAGAGGATAACGGCGGCTCTAACGGCTTCATCCGTAATGTGCACCCCGTGGTGATGCGCATAGCGGGATTTTAGCCCCCGGAGCATCAGGCAGGCGGTGTCGTCGTCCGGCTCGTCAACCTTAACCATCTGGAAGCGGCGCTCCAGGGCAGCATCGCGTTCGAAGTACTGCTTGTACTCGCTCCAGGTGGTGGCGGCGATGGTGCGCAGTTCACCGCGGGCCAGGGCCGGTTTCAGCAGGTTGGCTGCATCCGCCCCGCCCGCCTGATTGCCTGCGCCGATAATGGTGTGGGCCTCGTCAATGAAAAGGAGAACCGGCAGTGGCGATTGCTGCACCGCGTCTATGATGTTTTTCAGCCGCTGTTCGAACTCACCCTTCACACCTGCACCCGCCTGCAGCAGCCCAAGGTCAAGGGTGCGCACCGAAACAGGTTTAAGCGCATCCGGCACATTGCCTTCCGCAATGCGCAGCGCCAGCCCCTCCACCAGCGCGGTCTTGCCGACACCCGGCTCGCCTACCAGAATCGGGTTGTTCTTGCGGCGTCTTGAGAGAATGTCCACCATCTGGCGGATTTCATTATCCCGGCCAAACACCGGGTCGATTTTACCCTCGCGAGCGCGGGCGGTGACGTCGAGGGTGAACTTATCCAACGCGTTCTGCAGGGCCGGATTCAGTTCCCCTTCTTTTACACCGGCATCAACCGGCCGGCCGATAAATTCCACCTCACCGCCCTGCGTCATCTCAGCCTCCTGCTGCACCTCCGGTCGCTCGTCCGACTGCGCATCCAGCAATGGACGTAAACGCTCCAGTTGACTCTGGGCCAGCGTTAACAGCGGCCACAGACCATCGCAGCGGGCCAGACTCTGTTTTTCCACCAGCGCCATCAGCAGGTGAATGCTGCGAATGTGCTCCTCCCCTGCCAGCGAGGCGCGCAGCCAGGCATCCTGCATTAACAACTGCACCGCGTCCGAAAGCTGCGGACGGCTGCGCACTGAGCGCGGCAGTGAATCCATGAACACCAGCAAATCCTGCCAGATGGCGTCCATATCCCATTCATAGCGCCGCGCCAGTACCGTCAGATCGCCCTCGCCCTGCTCCAGCAGTTTCAGCAGCCAGTGCTCAGGCAAGATTTCCGCATGGGACCGGGTCTGGCACAGGGAGGCAGCGCCCTCCATCGCACGGGCACAGTAAGGATTAAGACGACGTAACAGGATGGCTGGATTTTCCATGAGATTCTCTCTTTATCAGTTCCGGACACGCTACCGCCCGTCGCTTTTCCTCATTTAAGGAACCCAAAGCGCATTCGGTCAGGCTGGCAGATTGTGTTTTTCTTTGCTGAATACCCGGAGGACCAGGTACTCAGCAAAAAAAGCAGACGGAGAACCGTCTGCTCAGGAAATCAGGCAGTAGCGCGTTCATTCCAGGAATCGGAATGAATGATGTTGCCGTCTTTATAGGTCCAGGTGATTTTTTCGTAGCGCAGCTCAATCTGTTCCAGATGGTTGTGCTTCTCTTTGGAGGGGTCCTTGATGTCGTGCATCAGCGGGTTGACCTTCACCACCTTCACGTTCTCAAGTTTCGTGTTGAAGTACTCCACTTCCTGACCCGCATCGTTGATTTTGTACCACTTGAATTCCGCAGACTTCAGGGTCTGACCGGTGGTCACCGCCTTGTACAGGTACGGGCTGGAGGAGTCGATTTCCTTGGTGAACAGGAACGGGGTGTGGATACGCGTGCCGGTCAGCTTGCCGGTGTTATTGTCGGTCGGGATGTACAGATTGTGCTCCTGCGCGACCACCTCGATGCTGCCTTCACGGTCCTTCACGTCTACGGAACCTTTAATGTCCGCGCCGCCGTCATCCTTCAGCCACAGATAAACTGGAATTGCCATGTTAATTACTCCATTTCATTTTTTGATACGTCATCATCCTGAGATGACGCAGGGGTGTTGCCCGGTAACTGACAGGCATTTGCCTGCGGTACCAGACTGATTTCGACACGGCGATTAAGCGCGCGGCCTTCTGTCGTGTCGTTGGTGGCGACGGGTCGGCTTTCGCCGTAGCCCTGCACCGCAAAACAGCTCTCCGGCACGTCGCCGGTGTCGCGCATCCAGTCGCGAACGGATTCGGCGCGTTTCAAGGAAAGCGACTGGTTGGATTTTTCATCACCCACGCTGTCGGTATGGCCCGCCACTACGATAAGCCAGCCGGGCTTCGCCTTAATCCCGACCAGTGAGTTCACCAGTAGCCTGGTAGATCCGGGTTTCAGCGCCCATTTGCCGGTGTCAAAGAGAGACATACTGTCGAGGCGGATAATTTTTGGTTGTGGCTCAGGCTCATTTGTCGAAGGGGGCACATACGTGTCAATTGCCTTCTGTAACGCCAGCCATAAACGCTGGCCAGGGTAATAACCCAGTGCATACCGGAGGGGTTCCCCCTGTCGCTGCCAGCGCTCCAGCAGAAGAGCATCCTGTTTAAGCGCCGCGAGCGACTTCGCCTTAGGCTCATAATGATTCATTGGAATGTCATACCAGCGCTGCAAATTCGTTCCGACGTGGCGAATCAACGCCGCGTTATTCAGAGCAGAAAAAGCCAAAGCAATCAGAATACATACCAGAATCCATAAGGCGAGACGACGAGTGCGCTGCCCACCCTGCACGGGAGCACAGTAAGGCGCCAGCATCGGTAACACCGCATCAGGAAAACGTCCTGATGCTTTCGCAGCTCCGACTGCCTGCGGTAAAATCAGATGCGTCAGGCGATACAAGTGGTGCGACCACAGTGAAGCTGCGTCAGTAGATGCCTTACCACTTCTTAAAAGGACAGCAAACGGATGAACCGCCGGAAACAGCCGATCGTCTTTTGCCAGTTCATCCATCAGAATGATGCGCATAAAAGTAAAAGCTTCCCGAATGACTGGCATCAGCACCATAGGATTTTCTTGTTGCCAGTCATCCAAAGCCTGTGGTGTATCATCAACCGGATAAACAACTGGTTTATCGCCGCGCACGACAAGCCATGGGGTTTCTGGGCCGGAAAACTCACCACTCAGCATCACCGGCACAGAAAATCCGGCAATCTGATTAAGTTGCTTCATTTGCTGGCGCAACGTTTTCAGTGACGCGCGCAACACGGCTTCATCCTGATGTTTGTCGGGCTGGCAGGAATACATAACAGAAAGTTGTCCGAGCTGACGCGGCTGTTGTTCATGAATGCCGCGAACAACGTCGCTTAGCCTGTTGACGTCATTAACCCGAAACCACCAGCCCTGTGCGGTTTTGCGCATTGTTTGTCCAGAAAATAATGCGTCCAGTTCATCCCCGCAGACGAGAACAACAGGACCTCCGGCATCAAACACAGGCAGCTCACAGAGAGATGCTTCATCCTCGGCTATCATCTTGCCAGTGCTGCTTTTTAAGCAGACCAGCCAGATCGCCATCGCAGCTATGCACAGCGTTATCACGCCTTTAAACAGCGTACCTACAGGAATAAATCCCCACAGCAGCCATAAAAGTGCCGCGACACCCACCAGAACGTGAAAGGTCAGAGATACCAGGACTGATTTACGCATTAGTGAGACAACTCCGGTAATTGCTCTGACAACAGAGCCTGGAGCCAGAGGTGCCCTCCCCACCACACAATGCCAGTGACCACAATAGCCGCAGCAATCCAGAACCAAACGGAGCGCAGCAGGCTATAGCGATGCTTGCCGGCCCCACGCACCACCAACGAGATGTCTGCATCCAGAGGCGGGACTCGCTCAGCAAGCGCGTTAATCACTTCTTCGCGCTGTAACTGGCTGACTGAACGGCTATACAATCCGCGGAACCCCAGTGCTATTACCCGGTGGTAACAGATCAGAACAGCCATAACCGGCGCAGGCTGGCGTAATATTTCAGCGATACGATCCCAGAGAGCTTCCCCTGCGTATAGCGAACCAAAATAGCGCGCCTGCAGCGGCGCTTTTCGCCAGGCAGCCTGACCTGCCTCAACATCGTCGCCCTCACGCGGCGTTCTACTCATTACCACTTCGTCAAGCAACGCACATTGCGCATAGGAAATATGCTCAATACTGACCTCGTCGTATCCGGCAAGATCCAGCGCCTCGCGCACGCTTTCCACGTGTTTGCAGCAGGTGTCGTAGAGCACATTACCGTCGGACGTTGTTGCGCCGTTTTTGAGCATAGTGACGGTAAGCCAGGTTTCCGCCATCACTTCATCAATATCAATGTCTTTTCTCATGATCGCAGTACCGCAAACAGTTCAAGATCAAGCCGACCCAACAAAGCTGGCACGTAGAACATGCAAATCCCCTGTTCCAGCATGTCTCGGGCCGCGGCACTCTCCATGTCCAGCGCGAAATACTGGTTTTCCATCCGCACCGGCAGCGCTGCCGGAACGCGGTTGACGGCAATAAGCGGGATCCCCCGCAGTGCGACGGTGGAAATAGCATTCACATCATCCGGTGAACCTGCCTTACATAATGCAGGGAATTTCTCCGCCAGTTGCCAGGCGGGAACGTCAGACCTGACAGACAAATAGAGATCAGCTTCTTCGCGCAGACGAATATCATGCAGCGAGGCTTTCCAGGTCTGCTCGTCCGGTCGAAGCATGTCCAGCGCGATAACACGGGACGGCAGACTGGCTTCAAGCAATCCAGTAATCAGCTCAAAAAGTGGAGGAAACGTTTTTTCTGGTTCGGCATGGTCATAGCCGGGAATGGCGTCCAGGTCGCTGTCGAGAGAAAACGTCAGCATACTGCCAGCCAGCCTCGCGAGTTCCGCCCACACCTGCTCCGGAGGGCGGGCTGGAAAACGTTCGAATTCTGTCAGTACCCGCGCATGCGAGTTCAGCGCATTGAGCAGCCAGAAAAGAGAGACGTCTGCCACAGCAAAATCAGCCAGTCGCTCATTGCTTTCACGACGCATGGACATCAAACGCTGACGACGGGCGCGAAGCTGACGGTTTAATAACACCAGTCTTTCACGCATCGTCGGGCTTGCAGAGAACAATGCCATTGGCGGTATAAATGACGGGTCCTGACGCCATCCTTGTCCGTCGCGAATCAAACGCACAACGGGGCAGCACTGCCACGACGCGTTATCTTCGTGTTCAAAACGTATCGCCAGATTAAAGCGGGCGACAGCGACGGATTCTTCCTCGCTACTAAAAGCATCCTGAACATTGACCCACTCTTCGCGGTAGCGAAGCGGCCGATCAGCCATCGCCGAGTCCTGCTGCACGTTATTCAGCCCGGACTGCATAAGCGGCAGGGCAATCACTACCGTGACCGCCTCGGCATGCTGCGCCAGCTCCAGCTCGCGCGGTTCTGGTGGCAGATCGCTGACTGCTGTATCTATCAACGTACCATCGGGCAGCCAGAGCCGCAGGTGTGTAATCTGGATCAGGCCTGTGCCCAACAGCCTGTCATCAAATTCAACCCGCTCCACGCCCCACGAAAATGTCGTTGCGAGCGCCGCAACGCCTGCGCTGCGGAAAGTTTCCCATTCTGACTGTTGCTGGAATTGCTGAGGGGACAACAGCGCCCCCTCGTTCCACAGCGGACGATAAATTTTCATCCCTGCTCCCGCCTTATGCTTTCGCTTTCGGCATCTGGCTCACCAGCGACAGATTCACGTCCATACCTTCTACCTGGAAGTGTGGCACGGCGTACAGTCGCACGCGGAAGAAGCCCGGGTTGTCCTCAATGTCTTCCACCACCACTTTTGCGTCGCGCAGCGGGTGAGAAGCCTGCAGTTCATCGCCCGGATCGGTCATTTCAGTGACCAGACCTTTCACCCAGGTGTTGAGCTCAAGCTCCAGCAGACGGCGGTCTTTAGTGGTCCCGATGTTTTCGCGCTGAATCAGCTTCAGATAGTGGGCAATGCGTGACAACAGGAAGATGTACGGCAGGCGCGCGTTGATACGGCTGTTGGCCGTCGCATCGGCAGTATCGTACAGGGCCGGTTTCTGGGCTGAGTTCGCCGAGAAGAAGCAGGCGTAGTCGCGGTTTTTGTAGTACGACAACGGGATGAAACCGAGATTCGCAAACTCAAATTCGCGGGTCTCCGGGATCATCACCTCAGACGGGATCTTCACCTGGTTGCCGGTGCCGAGATCGTACAGGTGGATCGGCAGATCTTTCACCGCCCCGCCCGCCTGTGGACCACGGATCTGCACGCACCAGCCGTTGTTGATAAAGCTCTTCACCATGTTGGAGGCGAAGGAGAATGACGCGCTGGTCCACAGGTATTTTTCGTGATCCGGGCCTTTCACCTGCTCAACGTAGTTGAAGCTGCGCACCGGCACGGTGTCCGGACCATACGGCAGACGCCCCAGCACCCGCGGCATTACCAGGCCGATATAGCGGGCGTCGTCGGTGTCGCGGAACGATTTCCACTTGATGTACTCGGCGCGGTCGAAGTAGTTGCCGATATCTTTGATCGCAGCCACCTCTTCCATCGACTCTTTCAGGAAGAACTTCGGACCGACGGAGCCGATAAACGGCATATGCGCTGCGGCAGATACTTTGGAGATGTTGCGTAGTAGCGCCACGTCCTGCGGGCTGGCGTCAAACTCATAAGCCGATATCACCGAGCCAATCGGTTCACCGCCCGGGGTGTCGTATTCAGCTGTATAGGTGTGCCAGTAAAGCCCGCTCTGAATGAGCTCCGGTGCGTCTTCAAAGTCCTGGCGCAGAGCGTCTTTTGAAACATCCAGAATTTCGGTTTTCACATTCTGGCGATAGTCTGTGTTATCCACCAGCTGCTTCAGGCCACGCCACAGGGATTCCACTTTCTGGAATTCGGTATGGTGCATCACCGCATCGAGCTGGCGGCTGATCTGAAAATCAAGTTCTGCGATATGGTGGTCAATCAACGTTTTGTCGAGCTTTTCCACCTGTTGTCCGGAACGGCGGATGCACTCCATAAACACCTGCATCGCCGCAGTCAGACGTTCACCTGCTGACGCATCAGCCAGCGCGGCGTCATCCAGAAACGCATTAATATCGCCCAGGCTGGAGGCTGGGGTCAGATTGATTTTTTCAAACAGAGAGGCGTAAACACCCTCTTTTTCCAGTACAGTAGTTTGCCCCTGAGCAGAGCCATTTTCAGTATTTAAAGACATCAGCATATTCCCGGTTAATCCATTAAAAGAGACTTCCACACATTATTTCGGGGCAAGCGCACTCATTTCGTCACGTAACTCCTGAGTTAGCGCCGGATCCTTAAGAATTTTCTCGAGCTCTTTTCTGAAAGTGGCGTTATCCAGCAGGTTAGATTTGAGGTCGCGTAATAAATTACGCATGGCCAGCATCGCGCGGAGTTGAGGAATTTGACGGGCAACCTGTTCTGGTTCGAAATCCTTCATGGAGGAAAACTGCAGGCGGATGTTTTCTTCACCGTCGCCAGAAAGCGTATTCTGTACGGCCAGATTAATCTCGGGGTTAAACTCTGCAAGTACGCTATCGAAGTTGTTTTTATTGATGTTTATTTTTTCCCGCTCCGATAACATGCGGGTCTCCTTACCGTTACTGAAATCGCCAACAGTAAGAATTTTAAGGGGTAATTCAACTTTCTTCTGTGCGCCTCCTGTGTGTAAAGCCAATTTTAAATTTATTCGTGCCTTAGGCACTTCATTCTGAAACGAATCAGCCATAGCGGTCCCTTTTCCTTAAGGAATAGTTGTCGAGTAAAACCACGTTTATTAACGGACAGATAGTAGAACAAAGAATTACACTGGATCAACTAACTATTAATCCAAAGCGAGACTTTACACATACTCTTGTCCTCAATTCGATTAGCAAGTACTGATATCTGACCTGCAAATATTAAAAGGAGGAATCTCACGTAAATAAACAGAAGCGAATACATAACAAATATGCATATTATATTTATTTTAAATGATTTATATAAATTAACTCAAGCCATGAATTAATGATAATTACGCGTGAGAGCGAAAAAAATGGCGCCTCAATCAGCGCCATTTACAAGGTGGGCAATATTCATCGCACGAAACGCCACATACAGAGCATACACCGCCCATCCGGTAATCTTCGGGCAATTTTGCCGTACCATACGCCCTTCGGCGTTAAGGCCTTCTTTCGGTGTTCAGGACCCAAAGCGAACAGGCGTGGTGATTAATTACACTGACTCTGGCCGTATCACTCCCGTCACATCAGTCCGGGTCCATGACCGAAAGCACGATTTTCCCCTGAATATGTCCTCGAGCCGCCCGCTCATGCGCTTGTTGCGCGTGCGCAAGCGGGAACGTACTGTCGACAGCTACCTGAATCACCCCCTTATCCATCAATTCGGCAAGCTGGGCGAGCTGTGCGCCGTTGGATCGCACCTGGGTAGCCGAGACGATAACGCCCAACTGCCGGGCCTCGTCAGCGCCTGAAAATCCCAGAGGATAAATCGGAAACAGCGCGCCACCGCGCCTGAGAGCGCGCAAGAAGCGGCTTGCTGAAGGGCCGCCAACCGCATCGATGACGAGATCTGCATTGCGTACTACATCTTCGGCAGCCTGTTTCGTGTAATCAATAAATTCATCAGCGCCCAGGTTAAGCAGAAACATTTCATGTTCACCGGAGGCCACCGCGATAACATGCGCGCCCTGCCATTTCGCCAGCTGTAAGGCGAAATGGCCGACACCGCCTGCCGCGCCGTTAACCAGAACGGTTTGTCCCGCCAGCGGCACCGGCTTATGCGGGGTTGCCTGTAGCGGATTTGGCACATCATGCCCTTGTTCAATCATAAATTGCCATGCGGTCAGCAGCGACATGGGTGCGGCAGCGGCGTGGATATGGTCAAGACAACGAGGTTTACGCGCTACCTCCGTTGCCGCTACGCTGACATATTCGGCATAGGCCCGGCTACCGCCAGCCGCCCCGTCGGGGAAGCGCACCATCGAATAGACTTCATCCCCGACAGAGAACGCCGTGATGTTGTCGCCCACCGCAACGATCACCCCCGAAATATCCGTTCCCAGGATCACGGGGAAAGTGACTTTGGGTTGCCATTTCGGCGGCAACATTCGGTAGCCATCACGAAGATACCAGTCAGGAGGATTGAGGCCGACCGCATACACGCGGACAAGCACTTCGTTGGGCTGAAGATCTGGCACAGGAACCTCTTCATAGCGAAGTACCTCCGGCCCACCGAACGCGTACTGCTGCACTGCCTTCATCACTTTAATCGACATGGCTTTCTCCTCGGACGTAAATGCGGTATATTTAACGGAGCACTGCTCCGAATATATGGAGCACTGTTCCGCTTGTCAAGGAGACACCATGCGAGCCGATGCGAGAAAAAACTACGACCACCTGATTGCCGTCGCGCGCGACGTCTTTATTGAGCAAGGCGCCGATGCGTCATTGCGCGACATTGCCCGCAGAGCCGAAGTCGGCCTGGGTACACTCTACCGCCACTTCCCGAGCCGCGAAGCGTTGCTTGAAGTCCTGCTGCGTTCAAGCTTTGATGCACTGGCGACCAGAGCCGAAGCCCTTCAGACCAGGGCCGATTCAGCCGAAGCCCTGACGTTGTGGTTGCAAGAGATTATCGCCTTCACCTATGAACATCGTGGCGTTATTGAGCCGATGATGAGCGCCATCGAAGATCCCGATTCCGCGCTCCACACATCGTGCGTCGCCCTTCGCGCTGCCGGGGCAGCGCTCCTTGCCCGCGCTCAGGCCGATGGTAAGGCGCGGGCTAATCTTGATGGTGCGGAATTGTTTGATCTGATTGCTGCGCTGGCCTGGCTGCGTGGACATCCCTCGCACGCTCCCCGCGCAGAACGGATTTTCAGCGTGATTGCAGATGCTATCCTGGTGACAAAAACAGCCAACGCTACAGATAAAAAATAGCCTCAATGAGCGCCGATGCCATTCAGAAACAGATCAACCAGATGGGTAATGCGCGGTTCAGGCTCATTATCCTGCTCAGTCGCAGGTAAAATCGCGGTGGCCACAAACACGATATCGTCAAAGGTACTTTTCCCCCTGACCGTCTGAGTATCCCTGGTACGCGCCAGTGCGGTGAAGAACACACCGATCTTTCGTTAGCTTAATGCCCGTTCTTTTGGACGAGGCTATCACGCATTTCTTCGTAAAGGGGGAGAAACTGGCGCTGCAAGTCGCGCCAGCTCTGGGTTTAGCGATGGTATCCTGCCGTCAGCAGGATGTCAGTACGCATCAGTGCTTCACGATATACATCGTGCGGCTATACGCCACATCTTCCGGGTTGTTAATCGGATAGCCTTTCACCCACGGCTTGATTAACCGCCCGTTGGTGTACTGGTAGATCGGCGCAATCGGGGCTTTTTCCGCAATGATTTTTTCTGCGGTATTGTAATCCGCATTGCGGGCCTGCTCGGTGGTCTCCAGGGATGCCTGGTTAATCACCTTGTCATACGCCGGATCGTTGAAACGCGAGATGTTGCCAGTATGCGTTGAGGTCAGCAGGGAGAGGAAGGTCGAGGGCTCATTGTAGTCACCTACCCAAGAGGCGCGGATCACGTCAAAGTTGCCGGTATTACGGCTGTCGATATAGGTTTTCCACTCCTGGTTCTGCAACTTCACATCGACACCCAGGTTCTTTTTCCACATTGACGCCACCGCGATAGCAATCTTCTGGTGGTTCTCTGAGGTGTTATACAGCAGCGTCAGCTTCAGCGGTTTCTGCGCATTGTAGCCAGCCGCCTGCAACAGCGTTTTGGCCTGCGCGTTCATCTCTTCCTGGCTCATCTGCTCAAAAGGCGATTTCTCCGGCGTAAATCCAGCGGTCACGTCCGGGGTGAAGTGCCAGGCAGGTTTTTCGCCGGTACCCAGTACTTTTTCAGCCATGATGCGCCGGTCGATAGTCATGCTGAGCGCCAGACGCACTCTCGCATCCGCAGTCGGGCCTTTCTGGGTATTAAAGGCATAATAGTAGGTGCCAAGCTGCGGCGGGGTATAGACCTGGCCCGGGATCTCTTTCATTAACTTCTGGTAGAGGTTTTTCGGGAACGATTCGGTGATGTCGATATCATCTGCCAGATAGCGCTTGGTGGCTGAGGACTCCTGGTTGATCGGGATAAAGGTCACTTTCTGCAGAACGGTTTTGTCGTTATCCCAGTAATGGCTGTTACGCTCAACCACCAGCTTCTCGTTGACCACCCGGTCTTTGAGGATATACGCACCGTTACCTACCAGCGCCCCAGGACGAGTCCACTCCGGGCTGCTCTCCACATTCGCTTTTTGTACCGGATAGAAGGCGAAGCTCGCCGTCAGATTGGCAAACCATGGCAGGGGTTTATCGAGCTGCACGCGCAGGGTTCGGTTATCCACTGCCGTTACGCCCAGTTTATCCGGCGTTGCCTTACCGTCGATGATCGCCTGCGCGTTCACGATCCCGGCCAGGGCCGCAAACCAGGCGAAAGGCGAGGTCGTTTTGGGATCAACCAGACGCTGCCAGCTGTAGACAAAATCCTGGGCAGTGACGGGGGTGCCGTCAGACCATTGCGCGTTCTCGCGCAGGGTGAAAGTCCAGACGCGGTTATCATTACTCTGCCAGCGGGTCGCCACGCCTGGCACCAGTTCGCCCTTTTCATTCTGATTCACGAGACCCTCGAACAGATCGCGGATCACCTGAATTTCAGGCAGACCCACCGCTTTAGCGGGATCAAGCGAGGCAGGTTCATCTTTGATATGACGCACCAGCTCCTGTTTGGATGCCAGCGTTGTCCCGGGGGGAACATCCGCCGCGAAGGCGTAAGAAGAGAGGCCACACAACAATAAGGCAGAACAGATCAACGAAACCGGATGCTTCATGAGATCCCCTTTGAAATGATGGGTAACGAGCAGATGGGTAATTATTTGTTTCGGAACAGTGAAATGCAAACAACTTCCGCCGGAAAGTTGATATCTGCCGGTTTTACCTTCTGGCTGAAACTATTTGATTAACCGTGTTTTTTGCACAACACTGCCAGTAATACAATCTGATTCAGGAACCTCTATGTCACTTACCCGCCCAAGAACGGAACGTGGCGCTTTCCCGCCCGGGACCGAACATTACGGCCGCTCATACCTCGGCGCCCCCTTAATCTGGTTCCCTGCCCCGCAGGCCGATCGCAACAGCGGCCTGATCATTGCCGGAACCCACGGAGATGAAAATTCTTCGATTGTGACCCTCTCCTGCGCCCTGCGTACCCTGTCCCCTCCGCTGCGCCGCCACCATGTGGTATTAACCGTTAACCCGGACGGCTGTCAGTTGGGTTTACGCGCCAATGCCCGTGGTGTGGATTTAAACCGTAACTTCCCGGCGGCCAACTGGCGGGAAGGCGAGACAGTCTACCGTTGGAACAGCTCCGCCGAAGATCGCGATGTGGTGTTGCTGACGGGCGACAAGCCCGGTTCAGAGCCAGAAACCCAGGCGCTGTGTCATCTGATCCACAAACTGCATCCGGCCTGGGTTGTCTCGTTTCACGATCCGCTGGCCTGCATTGAAGATCCCGCCCACACGGCTCTTGGGCGCTGGCTGGCAGATGCCTTTTCACTGCCGCTGGTCACCAGCGTCGGCTATGAGACGCCAGGCTCATTCGGCAGCTGGTGTGCCGATTTAAGCCTGCACTGCATCACCGCTGAATTCCCGCCGATCTCCTCCGACGAGGCCAGCGAGAAGTACCTGAAAGCGATGACCGATCTGTTGCGCTGGGAACCTCAGAGATGAACAACGCCGGTGCTGTAGTGCAGCGCCGGAGAGACATCCACGGCAAGCCAGGTAGGGCCGTCGAGATCGGCAAATTTCACCTCATTCGCCAGCGGCAGTGCGGCACCAATCGCTCGCGAGGTGCAGAGCATACAGCCGAGCATCAGGGCAAAACCGCGCCGACGTGCCTCGGCGGCCAGCGCCAGCGCTTCGGTGATACCGCCGGTTTTATCCAGCTTAATATTCACCATATCGTAGCGTCCCTGCAGGGCCGTGAGACTTTCCCGGGTATGGCAACTCTCATCGGCGCAGATGGGCAGTGGATGAATAAAGTTCGCCAGCGCGGCATCTTCCCCTGCGGGCAAAGGCTGTTCGAGCATGGCGACGTTCAGATCCGCCAGCAGCTGGCAGCGGGCAGCCAGTCCTTCGCTGTGCCAGGATTCGTTGGCGTCGACGATAAGCGTCGCCTGCGGCACGGCCCCGCGAATGGCGACCATCCGCTCGCTGATCAGACGATCGTCCAGCTTCACTTTCAACAGGCGCGCCCCGGCGTCATAGAGCGCTTTGGCGCTGGCGGCCATCTGAGCAGGCTCACCGATCACCACTGTTTGCGCGGTGACCACCGTTTGCGGCAGGGTCGTGCCCGCCAGCGTTGCCAGAGAGATCCCTTGCTGACGCGCGGCTAAATCCCACAGCGCGCAGTCCACCGCGTTACGTGCGGCACCGGCAGGGAGTAACCGCTGTAGCGCTTCCCGGGTAAGGCCGCGCTCCAGTTCAGGCGCCAGCGCCATGATCTGCGCCATTACCGAGGCGATGCTTTCACCATACCGGGGATAAGGCGTACACTCCCCCACCCCTTTGACGCCCTCTTCTTCAATTTCTACCACCACCACACTGGCCTCGCTCCGGGTCCCCCGGGAGATCACAAATGGCGTATGCAGTGGCCAGGCTTCTTCGTAAACCTTGAGGGTTCTCATCACTCACTCCTGTATAGCGGCTTCGCGCAAATAGGGTTTGCTGTGCTATCGGCTGATGACATACACTAACGGCGACGTTAACTATATGTAAACAGGAAGATAACTATGTCACAACTCGTTCATTTCCAGGGCAACCCGGTTTCTGTTGCAGGATCCATTCCTCAGAAAGGCAGCAAAGCGCAGGCGTTTACGCTCGTGGCAAAAGATCTGTCTGACGTCGTGCTGAGCCAGTTTGCCGGCAAGCGTAAAGTGCTGAACATTTTCCCAAGCATTGATACCGGCGTGTGCGCCGCGTCTGTGCGTAAATTCAACCAGCTGGCGACCGAAGTGGACAACACCGTTGTGCTGTGCATCTCTGCCGACCTGCCGTTCGCTCAGTCCCGTTTCTGCGGTGCTGAAGGTCTGAGCAACGTTATCACCCTCTCTACCCTGCGCAACCCGGAGTTTCTGGAGCAGTACGGCGTGGGCATCTCTGAAGGCGCACTGAAAGGCCTGGCGGCGCGTGCCGTTGTGGCGATCGACGAAAACGACACCGTCGTGTTCAGCCACCTGGTGAATGAAATCACCACCGAGCCAGATTACGCTGCCGCGCTGGAATCGCTGAAGGCGTAACGGCAAAAATGACATGAGCCTGTACAGCATCGGCTCATGTCATTCATCTGACAAGTTCTCATATACCTCGTCACGTTCCTTCCGATACTCTACTGGCGTACACCCCATCTCCCGACGATAAACAGAATACATATACTGAAGTGACGTAAAACCGCTCTGCATAGCCACATCGGCATAACTCAGCTGCGTCTCCCGCAGCAAATTTTTTGAGCGCTCGAGTCTGAAGCTCAGTAATTCGTCGTGCAACGTCTTTCCGAGGGTACGCATAAAGTGCATGTCCAGGGTCGCGCGGGAACAGCCTACGTGCTCTGCAACCTGGGCGGCCTTGATCCCCTGGGCGCCGAACTGACGGATGAAGTAGCGGGCGCGTAAAATATAGGTATTCATTATAACGCTATGCCGGGTAGACGCCTGGGCATTCACCCCTTCAGGCCCGACCATGACATGTTTTTCACGCAGCGGTGTGCCCGTCAGCTGCCGGTGCAGCATCTCCGCGGCGGTGCGTCCCATCTGATGAGTACCCTGCGCAACCGAACTGATGGCGATGCGACTGAGGCTGCGCAGCAACGGATCATCATCTATGCCGATAATAGCGATCTCTTCCGGCACGGCATAACCCGCGATAGAACACGCCTGAAGCACTTGTCTGGCGCGTGAATCCGTCACGGCGATGATACTAACAGGTTTAGGTAGCGTACCCAACCATCGGGCCAGATCCTCAAGAATGTTTTGCCACACCAGGGCGTGTGTCGGAATGCCTTCAAAGATCTCGGCCTGATGTCCGTCCGCCTCTACAAACTGGCGAAAGGCGTTTGCCCGTTCCACTGCCCAGGGGTTCATAATTGTCGGCTCGATGGAGTAACAGGCAAAGCGTGGCAGGCCCATGTCGATGAGATGTTGATACGCCTGCCTCACCAACTCAACGTTATCCGACGCCACGTAAGGAAGAGAGCGGATCGTTGGGCTGCTCAGTTGCCAGGAGCCGCCAATCCCCACCACCGGCATCTCTACCTTCGTCAGTAGCGATGTCAACAGAGGATCGTCGAAATCCGCAATGACGCCATCCCCTTTCCATTCGAGCAGGCTGGCCGGGGATGAGCGGAAATCCTCTTCCAGCAGGAAATCCCAGTGGATGCGGGTCGATTTCATGTACTCGCATATTCCTTCAATGATACTCCTGCCATAGCGCCCTTTGGCCTTCAGCATCAGTGCCACCCGAAACATGTCATGCTTTCGCGACGCCATAGCGTGATCCCTGAATGTAGAGAGAAAACATCACCCTATCATAAGCCGATCAATGTCAGTAAAGATATTACTGCCCTTAACCACATGTTATTAAAGAGTAATTTAACCATTTAGAAAAATCATAAACCGATTTTGCAGCAGAGTTATGCCAGGCTGTTTTCCGTTCCTGAAGTACAAAAAAATAAAAAACCTCTGGAGGAAATGTCTCTGCTATGAAATTGCAAATAAACGGAAAAACTCTTTTCCTGTCGCTGACGTTGCTCTTACTGGTTGTCACGCATGAATCGTTCAACCAGGTCCGCGCAGCAGTCAGCCCGGAAAATAACAGCGTGGCCGCTAAACCGCGGGTGATTGTCTCAACGGACATCGGCGGGACCGATTTTGACGATTACCAGTCGCTGGTCCACCTGCTGCTGTACGCAGATGCGATGGAGCTCGAAGGCCTGCTCTCCTCGCCCTGGGGGCCGGTACGAAACCGTGCGACGGAAATTTTGAAGACAATCGATCGATATGAACAGGATTATCCGAATCTGAAAAGCTGGTCCAGTGACTACCCGACCCCGGATTACCTGCGCTCCATTACCCGACAAGGCGGGATGGATTCCGCGCCGCCCGAAGGCTTTAGTCAGCCCACTGATGCCTCAAAACTGATCATTGAAGCGGCAAAACGCCCCGATCCCCGGCCGCTGTGGATCCTGATCTGGGGAGGCATTGACGACCTGGCGCAGGCGCTGCACGACGACCCAACCATCAAGCAAAAAATTCGCGTCTACTATATCGGTGGCCCGAACAAGAAGTGGTCAACCTCCGCATACAATTATATTGTTCGCCATCACCCGGACCTGCACATCATTGAAAACAATTCCACCTATCGGGGCTGGTTCACGGGAGGCGATCAAACCAACGGTCTCGACGGCGCGACCTTTGTGGCTACGCATGTAAAAGGCCACGGCGCGCTGGGCGATTTCTTTAATTCTTACGGAGAGGGCCAATTAAAGATGGGCGATACGCCGTCGGTGGCATATATCCTTGGGCCCAATCCCGACGATCCTCAACAAGAAAGCAAAGGCGGTGGACGATTTGTGCGGGCATGGGATCGCCCCCTGAACACCTTCAACGGCAGGCCAACCGCCTCCGACGTGGTGGAAACCTATGGCCTGGTTGAGCTGATCGTTCATCCCAAAGGGCAGGCGCCGGCGGGGACCACCGCAAATCTGGTCGTGCCTGCCTCCGGGAGCAAAAGCGATCGTTTCCCGGGCTTTGCAGCAGCTGACGGGACGTGGCACTTCCGTTTCGTCCCAAAAGCATCCCAGACGTGGAAGTACACCATTGAATCCAACTGGGCCGGTCTGCAAGACCCGGTTGGAGGTAGCTTTACCTCAACCTCCCCAGCGGCTTTCCGGGCCACGCAGCCCTCTGGCCGCTATCCAAACTGGTGGACCGACAATCCCGATCCCGCTTTAAGCGAGGATGTGCCACCTTTTGGCCCGCAGCAGGGTATCAAAACCATTAATCAGTGGCGCGCGACCTACCTGGCTGACTTTGCTTCTCGTATCGAACGGCTGAAGCCACCAACACCTGATGTAAAAGAGAGCAAACAACGTCTGTTCGTGTTAACCGATATCCGTGACGATCCCGATGACCAGATGTCAATGGTGCGCCTGATGACCTACGCTAACCAGGTGAACATTGAAGGTCTTGTCGCCACCTCTACCGGCAAAAATAAAGATCAGGTAGAACCACAGCGCATCATCGATATCATTAAAGGTTACGGATTAGTCCGCGATAATCTGGAAAAACATGAGCCCGGATTTCCGCTTGCGGACGATCTGCTTAAGGTCGTGGCTCAGGGCTTGCCAGTCCACAATATGGCCGCGGTGGGTGAAGGCAAAGACTCGACAGGATCGGAACTGCTCATTAAGGCCGTAGATCGCCAGGACGATCGTCCATTATGGGTGACGGTCTGGGGTGGTCCGAATGTGCTTGCGCAGGCGCTATGGAAAGTGCGTCAAACCCGTACGCCTGAAGAGCTTGAAAAGTTTGTTTCCAGACTTCGCGTCTACGCCATCTCCGATCAGGACGACAGCGGTCCCTGGATCCGCAAAATGTTCCCGTCACTGTTTTACATCGTCTCCCCGGGGCAAAACGCCGGGGGCGGTTTTCACCACGCCACCTGGATCGGCATCGGCGGTGACTATTTCCATGGCCGTTTCGCCGGGGCGGATTATCAGCTGGTAACCAACGAATGGCTGGATAAAAATGTGCGCAGCAAAGGCCCCTTAGGGGCAGAGTACCCGCGCTGGAAGTTTATGATGGAGGGGGACACGCCATCATTTTTGAATCTGATTCATAATGGTTTGTCCGATCCTGAACATCCTGACTGGGGTGGCTGGGGCGGTCGTTACGAGCTCTATACGCCGCATAAAGAGCGTTGGTTTATGGCTCAGGAGACGCGACCGATTTGGACCAATGCGCAGGATGAAGTGCTGGGCTTTGATAATCGCTGGCACACCACTAACCATGCGACAATCTGGCGTTGGCGTGGGGCTTATCAAAATGACTTTGCCGCCCGAATGGACTGGACCATCAAGCCCTACAGTGAGGCCAATCATCCCCCGGTACCCAAACTCGATCACCCTGCCACCCTGACGGTGAAAAAAGGGCAACGGGTGGAGCTCAGCGCAATGGGCTCCACCGATCCCGACGGTGATGCCCTCTCCTATGAATGGTTTGTCTATGCAGAGGCGGGAACGCGCGTATTATCAAATGCGGCCACCGGGGTCATGTTAGACATTAAAAACGCTGACCAGCCAAATGCCTGGTTCGATGTCACCGATGCCCGGGTGATGCCTCCGGGAACAGGTACGATGCATATCATTCTGGCCGTGACCGATCATGGCACGCCGCGCTTAACCCGCTACAAGCGCGTGATTGTCAATGTAGTGCCATAACCCCTCAAGCGGCGGGCCTGATGCCTGCCGCTTCACTTATGTACTGACAGGCGCTACTCGTCACCTTTCTTCTGACTCAGACCATACTCGCGCAGCTTGTTGGCGATGGCGGTGTGAGACACGCCCAACCGTTTCGCCAGCTTACGGGTGCTGGGATAGTTACGATACAACTGCGTCAGCACCGAGCGTTCAAAGCGACTGGTAATGTCATCCAGCGATCCTTCCATCGCCTCTTCGCCTACCGCCACCGTACCGGCGTCGTAGTCCGGCAATAAGATATCCTGCGGCCGCAGCTCATAGCCTTCAAGCTGGGTCAGGGCACGATAGATCGCATTTTTCAGCTGACGAATATTCCCCGGCCAGCCGTAACGGGTAAGAACCGTATTCAGATCGGCTGAAAACTTCGGTCTTGGGATACCCTGCTCATCGGCAAAGCGCGCCACAAACAGCTCGGTCAACGGCATGATGTCCTGCGGGCAATCGCGCAGCGGCGGAATATTGAGGGTCAGAACGTTCAGGCGATAATAGAGATCTTCCCGGAACATCCCCTTCTGCACCAGTTCCACCAGTTTCTTCTGGGTGGCGCAGATGACGCGCACATCCACATGCACCTCATGATCTTCTCCCACCCGGCGGAAGGTGCCGTCATTGAGGAAACGCAGCAGTTTGGCCTGCATCCGCGGCGACATCTCGCCAATTTCATCCAGCAGCACCGAGCCACCGTTGGCCTGCTCAAAGAAGCCTTTTTTGCCTTCCGGCGCGTGGCCAAACAGCTCGCTTTCAACGGCATCTTCCGGAATAGAAGCGCAGTTCAGGGCAAGATAAGGTTTGCTCGCCCGCGGCCCCGCCTGGTGCACCGCATGGGCCAGCAGATCTTTGCCGGTACCGGTGTCGCCGGTGATCAGCAGCGGTGCAGCAAGGTTTGCCAGCTTGCGCGCCTGCTCCACCACGTGGCGCATTTTCGGGCTGACGGCAATAATCTGGCTGAAGGCGCCCGTATCCTGGCTCGACAGGTTTTGCAGTTGCCGCCCCATACGGACCGTTGAGCGCAGCATGATCACTGAACCGGTCAGGGTTCTGTCGTCGTTGTCGCCCTGCAGATAGACCGGGGTGAGCTCCATCAGGAAATTTTGTCCGTTAATAACCACATGCTCGCTGTGGGTCGAGCGCGGGTTGCTCTCCAGCCAGCGCTGGAAATTGAAGCCGGGGATCAGCTGGGCGGCGTTGTGGTTGCTCAGTTTCTCCGGCTCCAGGGCAAACAGCTGGCAGCTCGCCTGATTAGCCCGATCGATTTTGCCTTTCAGATCCAGGGATAAAAAGGGTTCGGGCATCGCTTCCAGCAGCGCACTGAGGGCCAGGTGCTCGCGCTCGGAGGGCATCCACGGCACGGTGCGCACATCCGTAACGCCAGCGATACGGCGGATTTCAGCCATTAAGCTGCTGAATGTTTCGAAAGCAATTTCAGCAAAGTTCAGGTAAATCTTCCCGATTGGGTCAATCTCAATTCCACGCAGGTCAATACTCCGCAAAACAAGGAGATCGAGCAGCTCGCGAGTCAGGCCGAGACGGTCCTTACAAAACACTTCCAGACGCATGGGAAAATCACTCTATAAGCCATTAACCCTGAAATGATAAGCCAGATATCTGCAATCGGGAAGACGGCTGTCAACAAATATTGACAGCCTGTGAGCAGGGTGTCGGAATTATGTGCGAGGAAGCGAGCTTACTGCGGTTTTTTATTGAGGGTATCTTTCAGCTGGCCGATTAATTCCCGACGGAAATCCCCCAGCCGGGGTTTATCATCCTCTGTCCACGGCAGTGGACGGCACAATTCCATCGCTTTGATCCCCAGCCGCGCGGTGAGTAATCCCGCACCAATCCCCTGCGCCGCACGGGCCGAAAGGCGAGCGGCCAGATCCTGTGACATCCAGTCCATCCCCACCTCGCGCACCAGCTCGCTGGCCCCGGCAAAGGCCATATTGAGTAGTACAAGGCGGAACAGGCGCAAGCGGCTGTAATAGCCCAGTTCGATACCGTACAGCGTGGCAATACGGTTGATCAGGCGCAGGTTGCGCCAGGCAATAAAAGCCATATCCACCAGCGCCAGCGGGCTGACGGCAATCATCAGCGTTGATTCGGCTGCCGAGCGGCTGATCTCCCGCCGCGCCTGGCTGTCCAACACCGGCTGCACGAGGTGGGCATACAGCGATACCACTTCGCGATCGTTTTGCGTTTCGTGAATGGCGGCGTACCAGCGCTGCAAGGCCGGATGAGACTGATCGAGCCCGGCCTGTTTCGCCAGTTTTTCACAAAATGCCCGCCCGTTACCGGTGCCGTGGCTGTGCAGCAGATCCCGGGCTTCATCGCGCTCGTGGGCGCGCTGGCGCAGTCGCCATAAACGGCGCCATTCGGTGGCAACAGAGCCGACGCCCGCGCCAACGATAAGCGCACCTGCCGCGCATCCTCCCAGCGCCACCCAGTCCTGGGTTTGCCAGGCATTGATTGCCCACTGCACGCCTTGCCCTACCACCGCAACGCCCGCCAGCATCAGGCCCGCGCTGACCATTTTGCGCCACAGGCTACGTTTAGGGCGCAAAGCGGCTTCGACGACGGCTTCGGCTTGTCCTTCTTCCGCAGGGAGCATGTCGGTCACTACCGGGGCGAAGTTTCCGGCCTGGGTGTCATCAAACGTTTGTGCCGCTTTGAAGGCTTCGCGATCCGCTTCTTCCAGGGTGCCGGTAAAATCCATTCGCGGTTTTAAGGGTTCGGTCATCGCAATTTATCTCCAATCAAAAACTCCAGCGCGGCGTCCAGGCGAATATGCGGCAGCGGCTGGTCTACATTCATCGTCTGCGGGCGGAAGGCTTCAAACTGAAACCCCTGCTTCTGCCAAAATGCCTGGCCCGGCAACCGGGCGGGTACTTCGCCAGGGTAGACCGTCAGCGGGGCGCCGTCACTCAGACGGTGGCCGCGCAGCGCCGGGATCTTATCGCCATTAACGTCAATCAGGCCACTCTGGGTGGCCTGCACCGAGGCCAGCCCCAGGCAGTCCATGCTGATACCCTCAAAGGCGGCGTTTTGCCAGGCATCCTGCACCAGCTGCTGGAGGAGCGATACCATATTGGCGTGCTGATCCACCGTCACGTGATCCGCCTTGGTGGCGGCAAACAGCAGTTTGTCGATCACCGGAGAGAAAAGACGCCGGAACAGCGTGCGCTGCCCGTAGTGGAAGCTCTGCATCAGTTGGGTGAGCGCGAGGCGCATGTCGTTGAACGCCTGTGGCCCGCTGTTGAGCGGCTGAAGGCAGTCCACCAGCACAATCTGGCGGTCGAAGCGCAAAAAGTGGTTAGTGTAGAACCCCTTCACCACTTTCTCACAGTAGTAGTTAAAGCGTTCGCGCAGCATACCGGCGTTGGTATGTTTGTCCGCCAGGGCAAGCTTCGACTCACCAAAAGCCTCCACGTCCGGCCAGGGGAAAAATTGCAGGGCCGGGGCGCCCGCCATATCCCCCGGCAGCACAAAGCGGCCCGGCTGGATAAAGTGCAGACCCTCTTTCTTACACTGATGCAGGTAATCGGTCCACGCTTCCGAAATGGCCGCCAGCCGGTTTTCATCGGCGGGTGCCAGCGGATCCAGCCCCTCACACAGGGAACGCCAGCGGGCGGACCACGCCGCGCGGGGACCCTGTAACAGGCCGGTCATCTGCCGCGACCAGCTGAGATAGTCCTGGGTCAGCATCGGCAGGTCGAGCAGCCATTCGCCGGGATAGTCGACAATCTCCAGATAGAGGGTAGAGGTCTCTTTAAAGTGACGAAGCAGGGAGTCGTTGGAGCGGTACCGTAACGCCAGGCGGATTTCACTCACCCCGCGGGTGGGCGTGGGCCAGGTTGGCGGCGTGCCGTAAAGCTGGGCCAGTCCTTCATCGTAGGTGAAACGGGGAATGCCAAAATCGCGCTGAGGGACGCGCTTCACGCCGAGCAGGCGCTCTTCGCGTACCGCGCTCAACAGCGGCAAGCGCGCCCCTGCATGCAGGTTAAGGAGTTGATTGACCATTGCCGTGATAAAGGCGGTTTTACCGCTGCGGCTCAGTCCGGTGACCGCCAGGCGCAGATGTCGGTCAACCCCACGATTCACCAGAGAATTAAATTCATTTTTAAGTCGCTTCATCGCCATCCTGTTCTGCCTGAAGGAATTATTGTTCTGAGAAATATGACACGGGGGCAAGGAGAAAGGAATAAAAGCAGCGCAACGGCACATTGAACTTTGTGCCGTTGCGAATTATTTCAGTTTACTGGATAACCGGTTCGCAAGCTTTTTCAGCATTGGCTCCAGCGCGACGGCCAGCAACATTCGTACCGGCTTGCGGGCGACCGATTTAATCGCCCAGCCCGCCACGCCTGCCGGGCCGTAACGCAGTGCAGTGAGTAATACCAGCTTCCCTGCGATTTTCAGGCCCGGCTTGACGCGATGTCCGGCCTGTTGCCAGCGTTGATTCATATCAGTTCTCTCAGTTAAAGCTGACGAAAACGGCTTCGCAGCGTGAAGGTATCCGAGGTGACATAC